>CALAXS010000486.1 GCA_937895305.1 uncultured bacterium | reverse complement strand
CTTGTAGCATGCTTCTTGTTTGTGATCCATTCTGCGTATGATATGCACATACCCGCTGCTGAAACGTGGACTCAATCGTATATATTCGGCACCCTCACGGGCGGGATGCTCTGTGCCGCATTGTTCAGCGCGCCACTAATCACCCACTGGCAACGCCATAGTTAATGGGGAATGATAAAAACAATTTTCGCCCATGCTGCGTACCGTTTTGTTAGCACTTTGTTTATGTAATGTCGCAGAGAAACCTATCAACTTGTCATTCCCGTGCAAACGGGAATCTCCGCATCAACATGCTTAACGTAAGTCGGGACTGAGGCCGTAGCATTTCCGGTCGAACGCGCCCACTTTCCGGAGCAGAGCTCCGGGATATGCATTCCCACGCAGAGCATGATTCCTGGTCAAGCCAGGAATGACAAGAAAAAACAGGCAGCCCCCACCCAAAACACACTTATAGTTTCTTCAACTCGCCAATCATGTTTTTCTTCAGCAGTGCAGACGCGGTGAGCAGTCCGGCGAAGAGGGCACCCGCCACACCAGCACAGGCAACGTCCTGCCCGGTGAGGTACAGGCCCTTGATAGGCGTCTTGGGACGGAGCCATTTGATGCGGAATCGTTCGGGGGTATGCTCCAGCCCATAGATCTGGCCCTGGTCATAGCCGGAGAAATGGGCTGTGGACAGGGGCGTACTTACTTCAGCCACAACCACATGGCTTTCAATTTCCGGGTGCAACTTATAGAGCTGTTTCAGCATCTTCTCTTTAAATTCCTGCTTATACGTTTCGTAGGCATCGCCCCGCTTTTTAATTTTTGTGTCGGCCCACGCGGCGACTTCGTCATACTTAACGCCAGAGATGCATTGTATGGTCGCCGTATCGCCATGCGCCTCGGTCCAGACAGGATCCTTTGCCGAAGGAAAAGAGATATAGGCCGAGGCTGTCCGTTCACCGTTGGGTTTATCTTTGGATTCTTCGTCATAGACCCAGTAATTATACTTGGGCAGCTTGAGCGTTTGCGCTGTAACGTCCAGCCCGATGTATAGACAATTGTGGGCCATACTACTTTTTACCTTCGACAGATCACCACGCCAGTCAAAGGGCAACTTCAGGTCGGCAGGCAGAAGCTTGCCGAAGGTATTCCCCACGCCAATCCCGCTTATCACAATGGGCGTTCGCAGTACATCGCCGTTGTCCATCTTGACACCAACAGCTTTGTTTCCTTCGAGTACGATTTCCTGTACAGGCGCGAGGACCACCACTTTACCACCCCGACTCTCAATGCCTTTGATGATGCTCTGGTGAATCTGTGATGCACCTCCCACGGGATAGCTCGCCCCGTTACGATAGTGATTAACGATAAGCGCATGAATCCCGAAACTGCTATCGCGAGGCGAGAGGCCATAATCGCCACATTGTGCACACAACACGGTGATGAGCGTTTCGTTATCGGTTAAATCACGCAGCACCTCATAGGTTGTACGGTCAGAAAAGCTAGTGAATTTTTTACGCATCATCCCGCCCATGGCCATGCTCATAATGCCCGGCATGGCCCGTTCACCGAAATAGCTAAAGACGGAGCGACTGCATTCCCGCACCAGGTCCCAATAGCGATGGATGGCTTCTTCTTCCTCTGGAAAATAAGACACCCACAAATCAATTTGGTCGTGCATTTCAGAAACAAAGTCATAGGTTACACCGTCCACAATAGCGCGGTCATAGGGGGAGTCCATGTTTGCCCAATGGAGTTCTCCATCGCTCAGATGGTCCAGAGCCTTGCGCTCAATGGTATGGGGCGAGTGCATGGCTCCGACGTAATGAACCCCCACATCCCACTCGAATTTTTTACGCTTAAAGCTATGGCAGAAACCGCCGGGTTCGTAGTGCTGCTCCAGCACTAGAACCTTCCTGCCGGCCCGTGCCAATAGCCCGGCCGTGGTGAGGCTACCGATACCTGAGCCGATACAAATTGCATCATAGTGCTCGTCTTTTATGGATTCGTCATAACGTGCATGTTTAGCCATTGGGGCTTCCTATGTATTCCGCCATGCGCAGATGGCTTCCAGTAGATGTGGTATATCATGTTGGTCGGGCTCTATGGAAATTGTAATGCCCGTTTCACGCGCCGCCAGGGTAGTTACCGGGCCGATGGATGCAAAGTGGCTGTTCCACTGTGCTGCATCGTCTGCACCACCCATAACCCGTGCAAAATTACGCACTGCCGTTGAATTGGTAAAGACGATCAGCTCCGGATCAAATTCCAGAAATGCTGCGCCTTGGGCGTTAGCATCCAGGGGAACCTGCGTTGCATAAGCCACCACTTCAACCACCCGGGCACCCCGCTCGCGCAGGGCAACCCCCAGGGAAGAGCGTGCTATATCGGAGCGGGGAAAAACGATACGGGCACCATCCAGGGGACCAAGGCTTTCCAGTGCCCCGACCACTGCTTCACTTTTCATGCGGTCAGGCGTAACATCAGGCTGAATGGAGCGACAACGTAACGCGTCGGTAGTGGAATTCCCAACAGCACATATATTTATACCCGCCAGGGCGCGGCTGTCCTTGCCCTGACTTTCCAGTGCTTCAAAGACCATGGCTACGCTATTCACACTGGTCAATAAAAGCCAATCCATAGCGTCAAAATTTAACGCTGATAGTTCCTGCGCCTGCACCTCAAATTCAAGGGTCGGAAAACTGAACACCGAGGCACCCATATCACGTAGTCTGGACGCCAGCACATCACCACGTTGTGTTGCATGGGTCACCGCCACACGCAGACCAAAGAGAGGACGTTGCTCGAACCAGGACAACTCCTCGCGCAAGCGCACCGTCTCCCCCACGACAATCAACGCAGGCGATGAAATCTCTGCGGTTGCTACTATTGCTGCAATATCGTTCAGGGTGCCGGTCACCGTGCGTTGACGTGCATAGGTTCCCCATTCAATCACAGCTACGGGCGTATCTTCAGTTCGCCCCAGGTCCAACAACTCGGCCACAATCGTGTCCAGGGTTTTGACCCCCATATAAAAGACCAGAGTGCCCTCCAGCCCCAGACTTTTTAGGGACACCGATAAGTCGTCCTCACCTGCTGCGCGGTGCCCAGTGATAAAAGAAACGCTGCCTGCCACCCCCCGGTGCGTCACAGGTATACCAGCATAGGCTGTGGCAGCAATCCCGGCGGTCACGCCGGGTACTACTTCAAAGTCGATACCCGCCGCAGCCAGGACCAGCGCCTCTTCACCACCTCGCCCGAATACAAAGGGGTCCCCCCCTTTCAGGCGCACGACCACCTTGTGGCGTTCTGCATAGTCCACCAGTACCCGACCGATATCTTCCTGGGGAAGACTATGCTGATCCGTTTTTTTGCCCACATAAATATGTTCA
>CALAXS010000485.1 GCA_937895305.1 uncultured bacterium | reverse complement strand
CTGTGTATCAGGATATGTACAGGTTCGGAATCTGCGCACAAGGTCGTCGCCAGGGCATTCAACTGTTTCGGGTCAGAGAAATCAGCGCATTCTGTGCGTACCGTTACACCCGTGGTACGTGCTTCTTCTGCTAGAGCAGTCAATGCCTCCTTGTTGCGTCCGCAAAGCGTCAGGTTGACACCCTCTTCCGCCAGAAGCAGGGCTATCGCTTTACCAATCCCACTGCTGGCCCCGGTGACTACGGCATGTTTTCCAGCTAAATCGTCCATACTACTCCGTGAAACAGGGTACGTCCTGATCCTTGTCCGCGATGACACACACCTCGCCCGGCCATGCAATACTAAACGCAGGGTCATCCCAACGGACCGTGCGCGCGGCATCAGGCACATAGGACGACCCCATCATGTAAAAGACCTCAGTATCTGCTTCCAGGGTCAGAAATCCATGGGCGAAGCCTTCCGGAATGTAGAGCATGCTATGGTTCTCTGCACTCAAGGTGATACCAAAATGCTGCTTGAATGTGGGGGACTCCGGCCGTAGATCGATGATGACATCATAGATGGCCCCGGCGGTACAGCGGACCAGCTTCACCTCGCCATGGGGTTCAGCCTGATAATGCATGCCCCGCAAGGTGCCCTTGCTGTGGTTAAAAGAGATATTGCACTGGGGCCAGTGGCTACACAGGCCCTGCGCAGCGAACTCCCCGGAACAGTAGCTGCGTGCAAAAAAACCACGCTCATCTTCCAGGCGCTGAATCTTGATATGGACTGCACCCTCCAGGGGGGTAGCGATAAACTCCACGACTTTCTCCCGACGGCCTCTCATAACTGATTTGTCACTTTAGCATGGCCATAGCCCACCATCCAAACAAAAGTGAGTCCAGGGGTACCGATGCGGGCGGTAGATTTGGTAGGATAGCATCTGGCATCAGAACAAGGCTGGGTTTTAATGAAAATAGCAATTCTGGGGATTCGGGGTGTCCCCGCAAAATATGGGGGGCTGGAGACCTGTGCCGAGGAAATCGGCGCACGGCTCGTCGAGCGTGGGCATGATGTGAGTTGCTACTGCCGTACGGGTTCCGAAGACGATAGCATGGTGGATTACAGGGGGATACGCCGTATCAATCTGCCCAGTATGAAGTCCAAGGTGACCGATACCTACAGCCACAGCCTCCTCGCCTGTATCCACGTTATCAAGGAACGGCCTGATGCGATTCTCGCATTTAACCCGGCCATATCGACCCTGTGTATTATTCCCAAGATCTTCGGCAATCATATCGCCCTGAACCCCAATGGCTTTGACTGGCGTCGCCCCAAGTGGGGCTTTTTTGCCCGACGCTTTATTTATGGCAGTGCCTTCATCGCGTCCAAGGTCTGTGACCAGCTCATCATCGACGCGAAATCGGTGAGCGACTACTATGCCGAAGATTTCGAATGTGACCCTGTCCATATTCCCAACGGTGCCAATATCCAGACCGAACACCGTCACCTGGATTTACTGGCAGACCATGGCCTGGAGAAAGACGGCTATTTCCTTTTTCTCAGCCGTCATGTGCCCGATAATAGCTGCGAATACATTATCCGCGAATTCGAGAAACTGGATACGGACAAAAAGCTTTTCTTCGCCGGGGGCGATGCGTCCGATAGTGCCTATGCAGCGTCGCTGCGCAAATTGACGGATGACCCCCGGATTATTTTCCCCGGATCCATCTATGACAATGACCATGTGGAAGCCCTGCACCATGGGGCCTATGACGTGTTGCATGGCAACCAGCCGGGCGGCACCAGCCTCGGCCTGTTGAAAGCCCTGGGGATGGGCACCTGCGTCATGACCCTCAACACCGTGGACAATGCCTTCGTCGTGCAGGACTCCGGGCTCACCTACACCCTCAAAGACGACGACCTCTGTGGCAAGATGAAATACCTCATCGAACACCCCGAGCGTGTGGAT
Source organism: uncultured bacterium (assembly GCA_937895305.1). Classification (GTDB taxonomy): domain Bacteria; phylum Hydrogenedentota; class Hydrogenedentia; order Hydrogenedentales; family JAEUWI01; genus CALAXS01. The sequence continues at coordinate 5,239 of CALAXS010000485.1, read as the reverse complement.
GAACTTCGTGGTCTCGCAGTGAAGCGTATCGAAGAAGCCTATAGCTGGGAACACCTCGCGGATCAGTACGAGCGGGTACTGAAAGACATCGCCGGGAAGTAGGGGGAGGAAGTGAGTAAGAGGGGATAGAACGCTGATGACGCGGATTGTGCGGATGGGTACGGATAAGAGTGGAGAGGGAACAAGAAAATTCCTTTTCAACACAAAGGACACAAAGAGCACAAAGGTGGAGGAACAAAGTTCGCAGGTGAGCAGTGCTCGTCATTGATTCTCCACCATCCTGTCATTCCCAACTTGATTGGGAATCTCCCCGTGATAAATCCTAACCAGAACTGTGCAAGATGTCCCGCATCAACAAAGAGCTTCCCCCTCGTTCCCATGCTCCGCGTGGGAATGCATACATCAACGTCTGTATACCACTTTGCATACATCTTTTAGAACGTCCTCAAGTTCCCTTACGTCAGCATTTTCTAAGTTGTCCAGATCCTGAGCCAACGTAGTTTCTATTGATTCCATGAGAAGACCCCATCCGTCTGTCAAGCCATTAAGGCATGAGAAGCCTTCGCTCAGTCTTTGTGCTGCTTTTGGGTTTCCATTACATTCAATTCTCTGTACAAGCTCTTGGAATGCTTGAAAAAAGTCTTTATTGGTTTTATGATTTTTAATTTCTGGTCTTTGGTTTCTAGTATTGTAGCCAGTCTGGCTGTTACTGATACTTCCAGTTTTCTCGCCTAGGTTCCCACGCAGAGCATGGGAACCAGTACGGCTCGATCTGCTGTTCTATTCCTACCCCAATACAGGCACATCCACCCAGGCGCGTTTTGCCCAGGATTCCAGGCCCAGCTCGGCGAGTTGCACCCCTTTGGCGCCTTCTATCATGCCCCAGCGGAAGGGGCTGTCAGTGACCACGTGTTTGAGGAAGAGTTCCCATTGCACCTTGAAGGCGTTGTCGAAGATCTGGTTGGTGGGTACATCCGTCCAGCCCGACCAGAAATCGATGGGGCTGTCCACGTCGGGATTCCATACGGGCTTGGGCGTGTTGGCGTCGTGCTGGACCACGCAGTTGCGGAGACCCGCCACGGCGGAGGCGTTTGTGCCGTCGACCTGGATGGTGAGGAGGTCGTCGCGGCGCACGCGGGTACACCAGGAGGAGTTGAACTGGCAGATGGTGCCCTGGTCGGTTACAAAAGTAGCATAGGCGGAGTCGTCTGCGGTGCAGGTATAGGCCTTGCCATTTTCGTCGATGCGTTCTTCGATGTCGACATTGCCGAGACAGCTTACGCTGGTTACGTTACCAAAGAGGTTATCCACCACATAGCGCCAGTGGCAGAGCATATCGGTGATGATGCCGCCACCATCTTCCTTACGGTAATTCCAGGAAGGCCGTTGGGCAGGTTGACCGTGGCCCGTGAAGACCCAATAGCCGAAGTCGCCCCGGACAGACAGAATCTTCCCGAAGTAGCCTGTGTCGATAAGGTACTTGAGTTTCATGAGGCCGGGAAGCCACAGCTTGTCTTGTACGACGCCATGCTTCACGCCTGCGACCTTGGCGAGCCGGTCCAGTTCCAGGGCTTCGGCGGATGTGCATGCACTGGGTTTTTCGCAGTAAATGTGTTTGCCTGCAGCGATGGCCTGCTTCACTGCACCATAACGCCGTTGTGTGGTCTGTGCGTCAAAGTAGACGGTGTACTTGGGGTCGGCCAGCACGGCATCCAGGTCGGTGCTGATGGCGAGGTCGCCGTGGGCCGATGCCAACGCGCGAAGCTTGTCTTCGTTGCGTCCTACGAGCACGGGTTCCGGCATGATGCGTTCGCCGGGGCCGAGTGCGATGCCACCCTGTTCGCGAATCGCTACGATGGAGCGGATGAGGTGCTGGTTGGTACCCATGCGCCCGGTGACGCCGTTCATAATTATTCCGACAGTGTGGGTTTTCATGCTTGGGCTTTCTGGTCTGCAACCGCACCAAAGAAGGTGAGGTAAGGTTTGTCTTCAATGATTCGTTTCAGGTACACCGCCAATTCCATGGCGTGGTAATCGCCCCACATGGACGACTCGCCCTGGGGGACCGCTTTACCGGCAGGGATGTGGTCCCAGCCGTTGGGATGATGATATATGGAATGAAGGAGAAGTCCATGATGTTCCGGGTCTTCAGAGAGATAGGGTGCCTTGAAGAGTGTCACTGCAACCGTCAATCCCGCTTGCCAGTAGCGCTGGCCTGATTCATTGTCCAGCCCCAGATAATGTCCCAGTCGCAAAAGACCCTGTGCAGCTATAGCAGCCGCAGAACTGTCCACCGGTTCATAGGGACTGTCTGGCTGACTCGGCCCTTCGCCATAGGTGGGTAAATTGACCACGCCCGGTGCACCCGTATCCCAATACGGAATTCCATCGGCGCAACAATGGTTGATATAGAACTGACTCGTCGCCTTCGCCATCTGCAAGAGTAAATCCTCGAATGCTTTTCGCCCATCCAGACATTCGCAGTCATCGTCGCTTAGCGTTTGTAGGAATTCCAGTTCCTCCGCTGCGCCCAACAGAATCCAGGCCAGTCCCCGGGTCCAGGTGCTGAAGGGCGAATAGCCCTGCTGGGTGCTGGGGCAACGATATTGCCCGTTAGTGGTGTTGAAAATACTCTCGTGGGCTACACGTCCACGCAGGTCATAGTGGTCGCGACCATCGGCATAATAAACGTTGTACCGTGCCGTGTTAATGATGTGTTCCCCGGCTCGTTTCAACAGGGAAATGGCTTGGTCCCCTTCGCCCATGAGTACATGCCCCAGTTGATGGGCTAACATGAGACTGCGGCAGGAGCGGATGGTGTCACTGAAAAGGGATTGAGGACCGTTAAAGGAATAAATGTACCCGCTACCTTCGGCTGTCGTGGCCCAGCGGGCCGCTTGCACGGCACCGGATACCTTCAGGGCCAGTGCATAGTGCTCCAGCAAATCCTCGGACGTGCTGCTCCGCCCTTCCAGGGCCAGACGACGAAGGTTGCCGTAGGTGGACACATTGTTAAAACCATGATCGTGTACACCTGTATGACTCACATGGGGTGCCATGTGATCGATGGTGTTTTTACGGCCCATGTTCAGGAAGGAAACTTCATCCGTCGCGTCGAACTGAAGGATCTGGCACCCATACTGAAAGCCCTGGGTCCATTCCGTCCACCCTCGGGTGCTGTACTTGCCTTCCACCGTAATGACCGGGGAACCCTTTTCAGGATCCCAGGTTTCGTTTAAGGCCTTGATCTTCACGCCCGACAGGGCGAAAAAACGGGACAAAGCGTTCTGTAAATCCTGTGGACTGAGTGTGGTATTGATTTCCATAGCAACCTCGATTTAAAGCGTGTTCCCGATATGATAGCAAAGATTTTATGGCAATTCCCGCTTTCACGGGAAAGACTTTTTTTGAAGCACCCTTTGCGATGGACAAATTGGTAATACTGGGTTTTTGTCCTTTTTTCTGGGCCTGGTGTATTTAAGTGGAGATTCCCACCAAAGTGGGAAAGATTTGTTGGCCCTATTCCTTGATTAATGGTGCGGTCTCTTCTGGTGTGGTTATGCCAGCGGGGAGTTCCATTATCTGAATCTTGCGAAAGTGGATCTCCGCGCCTTCGGATTCCATGCAAAGGTAGCCCTTCTTGATGGATGCATTGCGTATACCGTTCACAAATTTTCCGTTAATGCTTAGCTTGACGGTGCCGTCTACAGCGACCACATCGTAGGTGTTCCATTCGCCTTTACCCTTGCAGCGGAGTTCGACAGATTGACTGCGTTCACCACGGGGATTGTCCGGGGTGGTGATGAGGCCGTTGGCACCGAAGAGTTCGCCCGAGATGTATCCAATGGGTGCGGGCTTGCCCTTTTTATCGCGGTGTTGATTGGGCCAATCCAGTTCCAGCATCTGCACTTCCATGCCCTTGGGCAGCCTGCGCCCCTCAGGCACCGTGCCTTCACTCCAGATAAATACCCCGGAGTTCCCGCCCGCTTCCATGTGCCGCCATTCGATATGGAGGAGAAAATTCTCGTATTGCTTTTCACTACGCATAACGCCGATGGGTAGCCCCTTGCACTTGAGCAGGCCGTCTTCCACGAACCAGGTCTCGGGGCTGGTGTTAACATCCACCCAGTTAGTGAGGTCGTTGCCGTTGAAGAGGTCGACATATTCGAAGGGGGCTTCGTCCGCGAAGGCGGTACAAGTGCACAGTAGAAGCGCCAAGCCCAGTAAAAAGCTACATTTTATTATACGCATAATATTACTCCCAGTTTATGTGCCAGGGAACATGGTAACAGGTCAGGGACGACTGTCCCCAGTTTCAGATTTACGGGCCAAGCCAGATTGCCACGCCTCGTGTACACTCGTCTCGCGATGACAGGGTACTGTGTATTTTATGTACTGCTGAGGGGCGAACCGATTATTAACATATGATGTCTCCACCTCACCCGTCATTGCGAGGAGCGCAGCGACGTGGCAATCTGGCTTGGTCCTAAGGACTGCACAGGGGGAACGGTGGCTGCTTACCGTGGCGGTTTCTTTTTTACATTCGAATCGCTATGATAGCCCCTATGGACATTCCTGACTACATAGAAAATGAAGAGCAGTTGGACGAATTACTCAGTCGTCCGACCCCTGGTGTGGTAGACACCTTTCGCAAGCTGGAAGGTGACGTGCTCTTTCTCGGTGCCGGGGGGAAGATGGGGCCTACCATGGCGCGTATGGCCCGAAGTGCTTGTACTCAACTGGAGTCCGAGGGTGCAGCCCCACGCAGAATCATGGCGGTGTCCCGCTTTTCCAATCCAGCGGCCCGTGCAGAACTGGAAGGGTATGGGGTTGAGTGTATTGCTTGCGACCTGCTCGACCCTGCGCAACGGGCCAAACTGCCCGATGCGCCCAATGTGGTCTATATGACCGGGACAAAATTTGGTTCCACTGGTAACGAGGCTTTGGCCTGGGCCATGAACGCTTATTTGCCCGGTGCGATTGCAGAGCAATACAGGGATAGTCGAATCGCCGCATTTTCTACCGGCAATGTCTACGGACTTGTGCCGGTAAATCGTGGTGGTTCTCTTGAGTCGGATACCTTAAATCCTGATGGCGACTACGCCATGAGTTGCGTGGGTCGGGAGCGGGTCTTCAGTCATTTCTCTAAAGCCAACGGGACGCCTGTGAGTCTAATCTGCCTGAACTATGCCTGTGAACTACGTTATGGGGTGCTGGTGGATCTGGCGCAACAGGTCTG
>CALAXS010000484.1 GCA_937895305.1 uncultured bacterium | reverse complement strand
CTACACTGCCATGCCTGATGTAGCGGGGAAGTGGATGCGAAAAGGATACCGAACAAAGCCAATGAATACCCTTTATGGAAAGCATAAAACCCGTACTATCAGGATGACACTCTGCTTGCTCGTCGGCTTGATGCTATTGCCTTTCACAGCCCGGGCCTTCGAAGCAGGTGCAGCCAAAGTCGAGATTACCCCACCCATCGGTACGCCGCTTAATGGCTATGGTGATCGTATGGGGCGCGGTGCAACCCACGTACACGATCCCCTCTGGGCACGGGCAGTATTTCTGGATGATGGCGATACCCAGGTCGTTCTGGTAAACACTGATCTTTGCCTCATTAATCCTGAACTGCGCGATGCTGTCTTGAGTAAGGCCCCCAAGGAAATCCCCCCGCAAAATATAATCCTTACTGCGACGCACACCCACAATGGTCCTGGTGCCATGATTCGCGATTTGCCTGTACGTTTTGTCGCTGGCCAATATATGCCGGGCGTATTGGAGTCCATTGCGACAAACATCGCTACTGCGATTAAAGAAGCCCGAGACAAGCGGGTACGCGCTGCCATCGGCTATGGCACAGCAAAACAAATCGTCCTTTCCCAAAACCGCAGCGTCAGCAACGGTCCCATTGACGAACAAATTGGTGTGATTCGGGTGGATGATGCTGATGGGAACATTTTGGCGATTATCGCCAATTTTACGGCCCATCCCACTTCCGTGGTTAAAGAAGACCACTACGGATTTTCCGCAGATTACCCCGGTTTTTACTATACCGAAATCGAGCGCCTTTCTTCGGATGGGTGTGTAGCGCTCTTTCTGAACGGTGCCGAAGGCAACCAGACCACCGCCAATCCCGAAGATAAAACAGGGTGGGCCCGTACAGAATCCATCGGTCGCTTACTGGCGGTGCGCGTGAAAGAAGTGGCGAACCAGATTGAATGTAGCGAGGCAACACTTACGGTCAATTATAGTGAACCCACCCTCCCCATGACCCTGGCCCGATCCTTTCAACCGGGACATACGGTGTTGCAGAGTCTGGAAATTGGTGACCTCATTATCCACTTCTGGCCAGGTGAACCTGTGGTGGAGTTGGGACTTGCCCTGCGACGGGAGGCACTGGTATCGGGGTATGCCGCCCAGTTTACCGTGGGTCTGGCCAATGACTATCTGATGTACTTTGTTCCAAGGGACATGTATCACCTTTTTAACTATGAGTCAGCGCAGAATTACTACGGTCCGGGTATTCAGGACTGGTTTATGCGTGAGTTTTCCCTGATTTCCAGCAAAATGGAATTGACTCCGCGCCCGGATCTTATGAATATGGAAGAGCCCGAACGTGATGGCCTTCTGCTGATTCTCAAAGGCGACGCCTACACCCGCGGATTGCAGCAGGGTGCAGTGCTTCAGGAGCACATTACAGCAGCCTACGCCCGGCGCATTGAAGCAGGGCTACATGACGGCACCCTTCTGCCCACTACAGGGTTATGGGCCAGTCTCCCAGGATTCATTGACCCCACTGCACTGGCACTCCCCATGATGGCCATGGCAGCGCGGCCCTTGCTGAACGATGTGAGTGTCGAAGCCCGCATGGAAATGGAAGGCATGGCCGAAGCAATCGGATTGCCTTTCGATGCGGTCTGGTTACTACAGAGTGCGCCCTACTTACCCGGTGTGGATGATAAATCGCCGCTCTTCACTACGCCGCTGTGTACCATGTTCGCCGTTACAGGTGAACGCGCAGGCGCAGATGATTTGCTCATAGGACGCAACCTCGACTGGTCTGCTGCGGAAGAACCTGTTGTGTTACAGGTCTACCCCGACGTGGGTCATGCCTACATGCAGATAGGGTTTGCCTGGAACAGTGGGGTATTTACCGGGATGAACGACCAGGGGCTGGTCCTTACCCTGCAAAGATCCCCGGATTTCATGCCCCATACCCTGGATATTACACCTATAGAATTTGTTTTGAAATCCTTGCTCCAGGAAGTGGGCACTGTAGAAGAAGCCTTGGCACGATTGAAAACCCAAAAGGTGAATGGTACGGCAACCGTCCTCGTTGCCGGGCGTACTGCTGATGGTGAAGTCAGTGCCTACATGATCGACTATGGTGACTCGATGGTCGTGCGGAGTGGGGAAGAGGGACTCCTGCTGGGCTCCATTCCTGAGTTTGATGCGACCACGCCCAACGCAGCCATCCGTTACAGTCGGGTAAAGACTCTCCTGGCAGAAGAGCGCATCATTGGTGGCAAAGAGATCGCCAGCGTGTTGATGGATGCCGCGCCCGGTAAAGTCGGTATGCAACGTATCCACAATGAGAATACCCGACACAGCGTTATATTTGAGCCCCTAAAACTAAGGGTACAGGTGGCCTTCCCAGATGCTTCAGGGCAGCCGGGAACGTATAGCACCTATACACTAAAGGGGACACCATGAGCGAAGTACTTCGTAGCTGGTCTGGTGCAAAACCGAATAGACGCGGTGCCCGTCGTCGCCGTCCTGTAGTGCGTAACACCATCCTTTTCATGGTCTTTTTTAGTCTGGGCTGGGCCTGGTGGAATTCAAGAGATACCCACGATATTGGTGATTTGCTACCTGACGAACCTGCGTTTCAGATCCACGTCGAAGACGTTTTGGAAAAACGCTTTGTTATTGCTCGCTCAGAATTTTGGGATTTCTTGCCCAAGGATCACCCCGGACAAGCTATCCCGAAAGCACTTGCGCAAGAGCTGGATATGCCGGACTGGGTACAGAAAAATCTGTTTCCAGGCTACTGCCATATTTCCGGTGACTCCATGGATGACTTTGAAGCTGCGCTGTTTGTCAGCAAAATGACACGCACCGGGGTTTTACTGGAACGATTTCGCGGTTACATTGATGGTGTAGAAGAGGATTATGCCGGGGGACTGAAGATTCGCTACGTGCCCGGTGCCAGTGTCTACTACGCTATTCGTGGTCGGGTACTCCTGATCAGTGCATCACGGCAGACCCTCATCCAATCCCTCACCTTACATCCGCAAGACGCTATGGGACAGGATAGTCTGGATACCCTGGTGGCGAATGTGAAGAACGAGGCGCTCTATGTGGTGCTGAATGAGCCTGTTGCTCCGGTAAGCTCATCATTCGCAAAGGCGGAACTGAAGATCTGGCTGGAACCCCAATTTGAGCGCCTTCGGGTTCAGGGGGAGATTGGCCCGGTCTGGCGCGAAAAAATTGAAGCATTCATGCCGCATGTCAAGCCTGTAGAGTTACTCGTCATGGGGCAGGGCATGGTAGAGCTTTCGCTTAACCTTGGCGTATCGCTATCAGAGAGCATAAGCATTGTGGAAGCCCTGCTGGAACAGCCCCTGGACATCAATACCCTGCTTGGCGATTTACCCTATTTCCAATCGGAAAACAATGAGGCCGTTCCGGCATTGTTGAACACGTTGCTCTCGGCAACAGGGCCGGGTATCCGTTTATCCTGGTTGGGTGTAGAGCCCCATGCCATAATTCCCATGCCCGAATTATTACTCCAGGCGGATTTGGCACAGGACGGCCTCTCCGCCTTGTTGCCTTTACTGCCTGCACCGGACGCTTATCCGCCGGATGTATCCATACCGCGCTACAATCCTGAATCCGGTATTGCTTACCTGCCCCTAATCGGTGGTCCGGCCATAGAGCCCTCATTGTATGTTGCCCATCGTCAACTGAATCTTTCCAATAGCCGCACGGTATTGGAACGCAACAAGGCCAACCCGACACAAATAGAAAAATGGTCCGAACCCTGCAACCTTTATCTGCGTGTAATGCCTGCGGAGGTTCTGGAAGCGATTCATACACTCGGGATAGAACTGGCTGCCTTTGGTGTGCTTCGCGATCATACTGAAGAGAGCTTTACACAGCGTGTCGAAGAATGGCAGGCCCTATTTGCAGATGTTAAGACATCATACCTGACAGCATCCCACGATGATGGGGAACTGACTCTGGATTTCAGAATCGAACTGAACAATCGGCCTATTGAATCAGCACCTGCTGAAACTTCGCAATAGCTTCTTCCACATTGCTATCCTGGAGGTCTCGATGAAAGACCACCCGGATATGCGTGGCCCCATGGGGAAGCACCTTGATGCCTTTCTCGGCCAATGCGGCTGCGGTCATGAAGGCATTATCAACCGCAAGATAAAGAATATTGGTTGGCGAGGGCAGGCTGAAGACCACGCCGTGCGCTTCCAATGCATCACGAAAATGCGCCGCCTGTGCATGGACATGGCGCAGATCTGGAATGTGATGTTCCAGCGCATACAGCCCGGCAGCAGCAAGAACACCCGCCTGTCGCATGCCCCCGCCCAGCATTTTCCGATGGCGCAATGCCTGGGCAATACACGCCCGGGTTCCCAGGAGTACAGAGCCTGCCGGGCACCCCAGCCCCTTCGAAAGACAGAAGGACAGGGTATCCACCGTGTCACCCACGGCAATGGCATCATCCCCACTGGCGATCAATGCATCAAAGATGCGCGCACCATCACAATGGATCTTCATGCCCAAGGATAAGGCCGATGCGCGTAAGGCTTGCATTTCTGCCAGACGATAGAAATTTCCACCACCACGGTTGGTGGTATTCTCAATGGAGAGTAGTGTGGTACGGGAGAAGTGGGGATCATCGATGAGGACCGCATGCTCTTCAAGCGCTAACACATCAATTTTCCCCAGTGGATCATGAACAGGACGCCCTAACAAACCGCCAACAGCGGCCATGTTAGCACCTTCATAATGATAGGGATGGGACTCTGCACTCAAAATCACCGAATCCCCGGGCCTGGTCTGACACAGGAAAGCGATCAGATTGGCCATGGTACCTGAAGGGACAAAGAGTGCAGCTTCTTTGTTAAATAGTGATGCTGCAAGGGTTTGGAGCTTGTTGACCTGGGGGTCTTCTCCGAATACATCATCACCCAATTCCGCCTCGGCCATGGCCATACGCATTTCAGGACTGG
>CALAXS010000483.1 GCA_937895305.1 uncultured bacterium | reverse complement strand
GAGAACATTGGGAGGAATAAATAAATTCCCTTAAATACAAATCACACCACTAGCAGGTCACTCACATCATCCCACTCCACCGCATCCTGTACCAGCTTCTGCTCCCGCGCATAGGCCTGTTCGCGTTTTAATCGCCGGCCATCAGAGCGAAGCTGCGACAGCGCCGCGTTCGTCGCCACCGTGTGAAACCACGGCCCCAATAGGACACCCTCCTTAGGCTGGTGTCCCGTTAACTTCATAAAGCACTCCTGCATCAAATCCTCCGCCCGCGCTACATCCCCCAGGATTCGATAACATACCCAGTAAACCATCCCCTGATACCGCGCCACTAGCTCCATGAACGCCTGTTGATCCCCCGAGCCGACCCAACGCGCCAAAAAATCACTATCCTGTTCATGCATTTTTCCCGAACTCCCTTCCATCCCTTGTATACCCACATAACGCCACCATGCAAGAAACTGACCATGATCCACCAAAAAAAGTTAGTGCCCTCCTGCCCCACTTGACACACATTCCATACTATGTTATACATAATATGCAAAACATAATACGAGGTCTTATACCATGAAGATAGAACGACAGCTACTCAAAGGCACCGCACCCATCGCTGTGCTCTCCCTCCTCGCCGAACGCCCCATGTACGGCTACGAAATCAGTAAAGAACTCATCCAACGCAGCAAAGAACTCCTTAGTCTCGGCCACGGCTCCCTCTACCCCCTCCTATACAACCTCGAAGCCAAAGGCCACGTACAAGCCAAGGAAGAATGCGCTGAAAACGGACGCCCCCGGCGCTACTACCACATCACCCAATCCGGCACCAAACACCTCACCCAACAGCGCCAGCACTGGGAACAACTCCAACAAGGCATGCATAACCTCCTCCAAAGCAGCCCACAGGAGCTACACTCATGAACACCCAACTGCCCTGTGAAATCACCACCTACATCGACACCATCATCCACCACGCCCGATGTAACCAGGACGATAAAAACGCCATCCGCCAGGAACTCACCCAACACTTCGAAGAAATCTACGCCAATGTGACCGCTCCTAATGCCCAAGAACTCATCCAGGAATTTGGCAACCCCAAAGACCTCGCCAAACTCATGACACGAGGAAAATGTCGCGTTCAAAACAACACAGCCCTCAACACCTCAGGTCTCTATGGTCTTAGTATCTTCCTGTTCTTACTCTTTTGTGCAATTGTATTGGGTGGACGCATCCTCCCATTTATCAATCTGCCAGGCCTGGTACTAAGCATAGCCCTACCCGTTTGTCTCGGTGTTTCCTCCTACGGTCCAACATGCTTCAAGACCCTCTGGAAACTCCGTCTTATCTTCTATACCCCTGCAATCCATGAAACACAAAACAGTGACATCAAAATCCTCAAAGGACTCATCCAGCTAAGCTATGCTTCTGCAGCCATGAGCGCATTGGTAGGTTCAATACATCTCCTGTATCAATACAATCCGCTCCACGTTTCCCAATCACTGGATGAGATGATCTTAAATCACTACGGAATAGTTTTTCTTGTTCAATTCATACTCCTCTCACTTCTCTACGCCCTAATACTTGCAGAAGTTATTTTGCGTCCCGCCATTAAACGAATCCAATTCCACCTGAATAAAACAAATAAAGAAACAAGCATCCATACAGATCGCATAGCTTCCCTAAGCAAAATATAAACACCCTTTAACCAAGGAACTAACACCATGAAAATCTACGAACCCCTCGCCTTCATCACCTTTCTTGCCCTCATCTGTCTCACCATAATTCTAGGCGGACCAATCGGCTACTTCATCAACATTCCTTCCGCCCTCGTCTGCACTCTATTCCCCATCTGCATTGCCATTATTACCCTCGGTGCACCCACCGCATTCCACGCCCTACTCGCCCTCCGCATCATTCTTTTTCCACCAGCCCTAAACCAAACAGCCACAGAAGATGCCCAAAACATCCATACCCTCATCATCCCCACCTACGCCGCTGGCATACTCGGCACCCTCATCGGCTGGATACAAATGCTTGCCAACCTCGATGACTTAACTCACCTCGGCCCCGCTATTGCCATCTCCCTCCTCACCATCCTCTACGCCCTCTGTATCGCCGAAGCCATCCTTCGTCCAGCGTCACGGCGCATCGCCTTCTACCACCAACACGAAGTCCACCAAGAAGCCGCTTAAACCAAAAAGGCTTCATGCCCATAGGGACACAAAGCCTGGAAATCAAACATTAAAGTTTTTGGGAAGGGGGTCTGGGGGAGAACCCTTTGTTCACAAAGGGTTTCCACCAGCAACTCGCCTACTGCACCACCTCAAACGCTGCAATCTTATCCTCATGCAGCAAGGTAAGACCGATTTGATCCCAGCCGTTCAATAGACGCTCCTTCAGGAAATCATTAACCTCAAAAGGAATTGATTCCCCACCCGGTGTCGTAATCGTCTGCGTCGGGAGATCCACCGTTAACTGATAGCCCTCCGATGCACGAACCTCATCAAACAAACGCGCAATAATCGATGCATCCAATACAATCGGAAGCATCCCGTTGTTAAAACAATTATTATAGAAAATATCCGCATACGACGGTGCAAGAATACAACGGAACCCGTAATTATCCAACGCCCACGGCGCATGCTCACGACTGGAACCACAACCAAAGTTATCCTTCGTCAACAAGATGCTTGCACCCGCATAGCGCGCTGCATTCATCTCAAACTCAGGATTCGGCGTTTTGCCATCATCCAGATACCGCCAATCAAAAAACAACATATCCTCATAACCCGAACGCTCAATACGCTTCAAAAACTGCTTCGGGATAATCTGGTCCGTATCCACATTTAACGCCTCCAACGGCGCAACGATTCCATTCAATGTCTCAAACTTTTCCATCCTGTTATCCCTTATATTCCCACTCGCGAATATCCACAAAATGCCCTTCAATCGCCGCGGCAATC
>CALAXS010000482.1 GCA_937895305.1 uncultured bacterium | reverse complement strand
GGCACGATGAGGACGATACAACAAGCCTGCTTTTACCAAGTAGGTAATGGCCCAACCGACCCTATTTCGAACATAAGTCATATTGCCAGAAGGAATTGTTCGCTCACGTTCTTCATCAGTTAATCCAAACTCATCAGAAGCTCGCAGCACAGCATCATTAAATGCAACAACTCTGTCGTTGCCGTATTTAAGCATGGGTAACATGAAGGATGTATAGTCTGGTATAGCCATAATTAAAACCCCATTAAGTCGAAATCAAAGCTGTGAAAAACTCTCAACTCCTTCACATTACACGACCTACTATTCTATTGCAGAACCCATATTCTTTCATTCCCAATGTCCGCAGGAGCGGACCGTATGCATTCCAACGCAGAGCATTGGAACGAGTGGAAACGAGGATAACCACCACTCCGACTGAGGGCTTTGATACCGTTGGAGAGATTCCCAATCAAGTTGGGAATGACAAGTGAGGTGGGGTCATTGTTGTAACTATTCAGTCTATGCGAGCAAGAGATTGCCGCGTCGCCGCGCTTCTCGCAATGACGGGGAGAGGGAGCTTGTTGCGGGAGTGTGGGGTATCGCTTCGACTGTGCGCTGGGATTCATTACGCGGAGGTCCCCGCCGTCGCGGGGAAGATACGGGGAGGGTGGGGTCACTGTTGCAACTGTGCAGTCTACTGGACCAAGAGATTGTCGCGTCAGCGGGGCATCCTCGCAATGACGACCCTTGCCGGGCGGGCGACAAACAACATTTACTCCGATTGGAAGCTGGGATATCATTGGGGAGATTCCCAATCAAGTTGGGAATGACAAGAAAGAGCATTCCCCTTCTTCCCCTTTGTGTTCTTTGTGCCCTTTGTGGTGAAAAATCCCCTCCCTTTCCATCTCTGCGCACTCTGCGACTCTGCGTTAAGGTATCCTCCCCCTATTGCCTGCCGTGCTACGGCCTTTCCGTGCACCTCCCCCCCGTTTTGTCGTATAATATGTCCTTTCGTTGGTTCAGCAACCGGAGCGTGCAATGCAACTTCCCGACCCGATAGCCGAGGCTTTGGCCCCATTATTTGACGTATTGCCCCTGGCCCAGGCCATGCCACGTCTGGTGGGGGATGGCGGTGCATCGGCGGAGGCATGTGCGTTGGTAGCGGATTTGGTGCAGACCCCGTTGTTTGCGAAGAATCCGGCACTGGCGGCCGGATTGTGGCTCTATGTGGACGATATCTGGAAGAGCCATACCCTCAGCCAGAGCATTGAAGACGCGACCGGATCGTACTGGCACGGGATTATGCACCGGCGCGAGGGCGATTTCGGGAATGCCCATTACTGGTTCAACCGGGTGGGCAGTCACCCCACCATGAAGTCCATGACGGGTCATGTGGGTCATCAGTTTGTGGATGCGGTGGATGTGGCCCAGCCGGAAACACCGGAGGCATTGGTGCAGAACCAGCGCGACGAATGGCAGGTGCTCTTCGGCTGGTGCGCAGAACAGGCCAGTATTTAAACAAGTGCCGGGAATCTATTTTCCCTGAAACGTGTATATATTCTAAGAGATAACAACTAACATTTGGAGTAGGAGCGAATCGAATGGCTGCATGGTTTTCAAAAGTATTCGACAAAGAAGAAAAAGAAGCGCCGACAGACGCAGGGAAGACTTCCACCGTTGAGAAGACAGAAGAAGTGGTGATTCCAAAGACACGACGGGTGGTTCAAGCCCCGGTCGTGGTCGATGAATCAGCCCAGAGCGCGTACAGCGATGACGTAGCCATCAAGGCCAAGGTCAATGATCAGGGTGACCTCATCGTGTTTATGGTTGATCGTCCCCTCCTCGAAGGTCGTTCCTTCTGGTGTCCGGATGTGGAGACCGCACAGAAGACCTCCCCCATGGCTACCGCCATATTCAATGTGGAAGGGGTTAAATCCGTCCTCATCCATGGCATGAACATCACCGTGGGCCGTGACCAATGGACGACCTCCACCTGGGGCGAGCAGTGCAAAGAAATCGGTACGGAGATTCGTGCACAGATCAAGTCCGGCATGCCCGTCGTTGCACCGGAATGCATGGATTCCCTGCCCGACACCGAGACTATCCGCGCTGGACTACAAAAAGTGATTGACGAACAACTCAATCCGGGCATTGCAAGTCATGGCGGTATCATCACCCTCAATCGCGTTGAAGGCAACACGGCCTATATCACCATGGGCGGTGGCTGCCAGGGCTGCGCAGCATCCAGCATCACCCTGCGTCAGGGCGTAGAAACCAGCTTCCGTGAGGCCGTGCCCGAGGTCGGCGCAATCCTGGATGAAACCGATCATAATGCTGGCTCTAACCCGTTCTTCAACGAACTCCCCGCAGGAATGTAACCCATGCCAAAACTCGACACCTTCACACTCAAGATTAAAACCGGCGAACGCGGTCGCACGTCTCCGCTAAAATACACCATCAACGGATTCAAACTCGATTTCGAACCAGAGCTGGGCAACACGGAACCCGAAGGCGAAGTCATTGTCTCCGGAGACCCCATGAGTTTCCCCCATACTTTTCTACTCATCGGCCCGGAAGACGGTGAGGAACCCTGGGACATAGCAGGGATTGAGGCCCTATACAACTGTGCCGATGAAGAGCCCTACACCATACACATGGGTGCTGTAACATTGGAAGACGATGCGGACCTCAATATCTGGCACGATCGCCCCACCCAGATCTTCGACGTATAAGGACACTGGATAATGACTGAGACCTGCAACCAACTCGCCAGCCACGAATGCATCCCCTGTAAAGGCGATGTACCGCCACTGGTGGGGGACGATTTACAGGAGCACCTCCGCGGGCTGGACCACGGCTGGCTCCTTGTGAAAGAGCACCATCTGGAAAAGGAATTCACTTTCCCCGATTTTCAGACCGCGCTGGACTTCACCAATTGTGTCGGTGCTATCGCCGAAGAACAGATGCACCACCCG
>CALAXS010000481.1 GCA_937895305.1 uncultured bacterium | reverse complement strand
GCTTCATGACCGAATATTCCATTCAATACAGGACCACGACTCGCATCGCCACTGGCGTGACAGGTCGCACAACCCATTTGATTAAATAAGGCTTCGCCCGCTGCAACAGGCGTCAACGCCACACCACCATCCAGCCATTGCTGATACTCCTCCGCCTTCATCACATGCACTGTGCCCCCCATGGTGGAGTGTTCCGTGCCGCAATACTCTGCGCAAAACAAGGGAAATTCACCCACCTTGGTCGCTTCAAACCACAACGTCGTATACCGCGCAGGCAATACGTCCTGCTTCACACGGAAGGCAGGTATATAAAAGTCATGAATTACATCCTGGGAAGTCATGGTCAACTTCACTGGACGACCCACAGGAATATGAAGTTCATTCACTTCACGCATACCATTGGGGTGCTGCAACTTCCACATCCACTGTTTTCCGATAACATTGATATCAATCGTATTATCCGGGGCATAGGCATACTGGGTGTACACATTGGCACCCCAGAAGAAAAGACCCACGGCAATGACGGTAACCAGTGCCGCATAGCTTAACTCTGCTTTCATGTTATGAATATGTACGGTCTTGCGCCCCGATCCCGGTACCTGCTGGTATTTTACACCCAGCCCTATCAGTACGAGAGTCAGTCCAATGGTAAATCCGCCGACAAATATCGTCAGAAACCAAAATATGGGGTCTACTTGCGCTGCAAACGTAGACGCTTGTTCAGGTAAGAGAGGAAAATTCCACATTTTCTACCAAACTCTTCCTTTACCAGGTTATGGCGTTACCGCCGAAAAACAAATTTAAAACTAATCTACTCAACCGTTCCAGTGTCTGCGCCACCACTTTCAGAGACCGCAGCATCAGAAGCTCTACTTCGCTTACTCACTTGATAATTCACGCCCCAGAACGCCAATAGCGCCAATACCAGAGCCATACATAACAACCGCAAGGCACCCAGGATATAAAATCCATAACCGCCACTTGCCGGGTCATAAGCAAAACACAACAAAACCAATCGGTCCACGGCACTACCTATGTTGCCCTGTCCCGCATCCACCAACGCCATTTTCAAATTGCGCGGTAAATACTCAACGCCAAACATATAACTCGACACCTTCGCATCGGGTGTCAAAATCATAATACCGGCAGCATGTGCATACTGATCAGAGGCAGGATCATAGTAATAACGAAAACCAACTGCCTGGGCCAGATCTTCAATATCATCCTGAGAACCAACCAACCAGTGCCAACCTTCAGCCACACCTTCACGGCGCATCTTGGAAATATAATTCGACTTTTTTTCCAGGGCCAACGCAGGTGTCTCATCTGGATCAATACTAATCGTAACGACTTCATAGTCCTTGCCGATTTCCAGCTCAAGCATGCCCGCATCAATTGCCTGCATAAGGCCATTCAACACAGCCGTGCAAATCATGGGACATTCAAAATAAACCAGCGACAAAATCACAGGCTTATCCTGATTGAAATAGTCGGCCAGCTTAACTTTTTCGCCATGCGAATTCGTTAGCGTCAGGTCCAGAGGTATAGGAGCATTCAATTTTTGTTCGATCTCAATGTCCGGAAATCGCTCCGTTGGATCCGGTGCCTTGATAGACACCGGGTCAATCGTGATACCCGGAGCCGAACCACGATTCTGAGCGAAGACTGTAGTAGCCGAAACCAGTACAAGCATTCCCAAAATCACAGTGCGAAGACCGTTATAACAACGGTTTTCCTTCATTTTACAATCGCTCGTTTCTATTCATTCACAGTTGCCACGGTCGGAGACTGCCGATAGAGCGCCCCATCCGAATTCGCAACCAGTTCAATCGCTTTTTCAATCGGGATATGCCCCCGATTCGCAACACCATCCCCATCATCAATCCAGCCATAGCTGTTCAGGTGTGCCTTGGCAGCACCAACAACCGCCACACGGTCTGCAACAGGATCGCTCTGAAGTACAGGCCCATCATTAAACACCTGGCTATCCTTCACGACAACCATGCTCTTGACCTTGCTTTGCTCCTGCGCATATACCTGTGCCCGCTGATTATAATAGAGCATGCCCACAACACCACCAAAAACCATGGTGATGAGCACGACAATAACTACTCCAATCGCAAGCCGTGCATTCATGTCAGTTACTTCGTAACCTTCTTTTACACTGTCTTTCGTATTATGCATGGTTAATGTGCATCCTTAACAAAGAGAAGTTCACCACGGGGATCATTCACTGGCAAAATCGGGCGCTTCTTTAACTCAGCCAGGAACACCCACAGCCAAACACCGCCCAAGCCCAATGAAGCCGCAATCACCAACACAAACGTTGCAGGGTTAATCGTACTCCGGTTGCCTTCCCAGGCAGGAACGAGGTTCCAGTAGATATCGAGTACGCGCACTGCGAGCACGTAGTAGGCAATCAAGCGAAGTTTATGTATCTCGGTCTTGTTACGACGAATTAACAACATAAACATGGGCAATCCAAAGTGGAATAGCATGAGGCCTACCGTAAGCAGGTTCAAACCATGGCCCTGACGGTGCAGGTAGAAGCCCACTTCTTCGGGCAGGTTCGCATTCCAAATCAGTAAAAATTGAGAGAACGAGATGTAGGACCAAAAAACCACAAAGCCAAGCATAAAGTTGCCCAGATGATGATAGGTACGAATGCTGACCTTCTCCGCCAACGGACCTTCATCCGCCAACCAGGAAAGTACGAGCACTGCAAATGCCACAAAGGTCAACGCATACCCACCCATGAGCCAGGCACCATAAATCGTGGAGAACCATTCCGGTTCCAGCGACATGCACCAGTAGGTGGCTGCAAGGGTCATGGTGGCAACGTAAAGAATGAGACCGGGACCTGCCCAGAATTTCATCTTGCCAATATTATTCAGGTTGCCTGTCTCATCGAGGTTCTTCGACCAGCTGTTGAAAAGCTGCATGAGCACGAGCCAAATTGCGAAGCAACCAATGAAGGTACCCAGGAATGCTTTTTGGGTAAGGAAGCCGTCGTGATGTTTAATTCCTACGATGTGTGGCAGGTTACTGAGGTTTTCAGGGTCGGCCCAGGAGTAGATATTACCCACGTAGAAGCCACCGAGCACGATCACTGCGCCGGCAATGGCGAAGAAGGGGAGCGTCCGTGAGCTGGCTTCGGCGATACGTTGGATGGTGTAGGACCATGCGCCGCCACAGAGGTGGTGTAGCATGACTACGGCAAGACCGCAAACGCCCAGGCCAAAGCAAAGTATAAAAGCGATGAGGAAGGGCTGGAACACTTTTTCAAGGCCGTCCATGCCACCGCCCACAGCATAGCCGCCAAACAATGCAATAATACACCCTACAGCACCGACCACTATGGCCCTGGACTGCAATGCATTTACTTTTTTAAGTTGATTTTCAGTTAACATGTTCGTCGCCACCATGGTCT
>CALAXS010000480.1 GCA_937895305.1 uncultured bacterium | reverse complement strand
CGGCACACTAATGGTACCCAATTGATTGATTTTCATCTGGGATCCATAAACATCCACATCGATCATATCCAGAATCGAGGCATTGGCCCGACCCGTACGGATAGCAGTCATTTCCTGGTGGAATGACTCCACACTCTTGTCCATCTTTTCTGCTGCAGTTCTAACTATTTCATGGGGCATGACTCAGTCTCCCTGGACCAGGGTACCAATCGATTCTCCCTGCAGAATCCGGATGATATTTCCTGGCGTCGTCAAATCAAAAACAAGTATTGGCAGGGCATTTTCACGACAGAGCGACACAGCCGTCGCATCCATCACCCTGAGGTCTTCTGATAATACACGAGTGTAGTCCAATTGATCGAATCGCTTCGCGTCATTGTGTATGTTCGGATCCTTATCGTAGATCCCATCCACCTTGGTCGCCTTCATCAGTACTTCTGCACCCATCTCATTGGCACGCAAGGCTGCGGCGGTATCAGTGGTAAAGAAGGGGTTCCCTGTGCCTGCTGCAAAGATGACCACACGCCCTTTTTCCAGGTGACGGGTAGCGCGACGGCGGATATAGGGCTCGGCTACCGGGGGCATTTCGATGGCTGTAAGTACACGGGTGGCTACACCACGCGCTTCGAGAGACGCTTGTACTGCCAACGCATTGATGACCGTGGCCAACATGCCCATATAGTCGCCTGTAGGGCGGTCAAGGCCCGTACCAGCACCCTCAGCACCACGAAAGATGTTACCACCACCCACCACAAGGCCAATTTCCACGCCCATAGCAACCGCTTGGGCAATCTCATCGCTAAATCGACCTACCGTATCAAAGTCAATACCACCCTCATCCTGGCCCTGCAGGGCTTCCCCGCTCAGTTTCAGCAAGATACGCTTATAGACTGGCTCAGCCATGGTGAACTCCCTCGTTGTAAATTCCGGGTCTATACAAATAGTGGCGGCATCCCCTGGAAAGGAACACCGCCACAATAATTGATATGCTTTAGTCTAGTTGTCGGAGGCGTGCTTTTCCAGTTCCTTGGCTACTTCTTCAGCCAGGTTATCAACCTTCTTCTCGATGCCTTCGCCCAGCTCGAAGCGGACAAAACGACGGACGGTCAGTTTTTCGCCGCACTTGGCACTGAAATCAACCAGTAACTGACCGATGGTTTTATCTGAATCCTTCACAAAAGTCTGATCAAGCAAGCAAACTTCGGAGAACCATTTCTTCAATTTACCCTCAGCAATTTTAACGCAAATCTGCTCGGGTTTTCCTGTTTCAGCAGCCTGGGCCACATAAATAGCCTTTTCTGCTGCAATTGCATCCTCAGGCACTTCATCTTCACTGACCCAACTGGGGTTGGCGGAACAGATGTGCAAACAAATGTCGCGACCCAATTCCTGGAATTCATCGCCCCGGGCCACAAAATCAGTCTCGCAGTTCAGGTCACACAGAACACCAAACTTGCCGCCCATATGGATGTAAGAGAAGATACCTCCCTCAGTTGCCACACGGCCGCTGCGCTTGGCTGCCTTGGCAATACCCTTTTCGCGCAACCAGGCTACTGCCTTATCCATATCACCATCAGTCTCGGTGAGTGCTTTCTTGCAGTCCATCATACCGGCGCCAGTGGACTCGCGCAGGGACTTTACGTCGCTCGCAGTAATCGCCATTGTACTCTTTGCTCCTCTGTTCAATCGTTCAATATAAGGTTAAGGGGACAGACCCTGAGCATAAGCTGCCCGTCGTCTGACTTGTGAAAACTGTGCGACCCCTCTGGAGCCGCACAGCGTTTAAATAATAGTAAAAGTACGCTGTGTACCTACTCGGTAACTTCCGCTGCAGGTGCTGCTTCGGCTTCCGTTGCTGCTTCAGCTGGGGCTTCTTCGACAGGGGCTTCATCGACAACAACTTCTTCCGTTGCTGCTGCTTCTATGACCTCATCAGAAACCTCATCCGCTTTGGCTTTCTCAGCATCTTTCTTCTGGCGAATCATCTTGCCTTCAATAACAGCATCTGCGATTACCTTGCAAAAGAGGCCAATAGCGCGGATAGCATCGTCATTACCCGGAATAGGCAGATCGACGATATTGGGGTCACAATTTGTATCGGTAATACCGATTACCG
>CALAXS010000479.1 GCA_937895305.1 uncultured bacterium | reverse complement strand
ACCAGAATCATTAGCCCCTGTAGAAGATGTTAAAAAGGTCGAACGTCGATTGGGTGCAGAAGAAAGAAAAACGCTGAAAGATCCAGCATCACTCAACAATGACTCCAATAAGTGATATTTACGATTCGTTCCCACCCCCCTGCTCCTTGCCCTTTTGTCCCTGTTTTTGCTAAGCTATTGCGCAGCAAAGGGATACCTATAAGATGATCAATGGCGTACCGCGCATACTTCTAATTCGACTGAGTGCCATCGGGGATGTGGTGCGTGTGTTGCCTGCGTTGCATACGTTGCGGGATCGCTATCCGGATGCGCAGATTGATTTTGCAGTAGAGCCGAAGTCGAGTGAGGTCCTGGAGGGGCACCCGGCGATTGATCAGGTGTTGGTCTTTGGGCGTACGGATCAGGCGGTGGAGGGGACGAAGGCGTTTGTGGAATTTTGTAAGGACATTCGTCAGAACCGCTATGACATTGCCATTGATTTTCATGGGATTTTGAAGAGTGGTCTTATCCTGAAGGCGACGGGGGCGAAGCAGCGTTATGCTTTTGCGCCACCGCGTGCGCAGGAGATGAGTCATCTTTTTGCGAAGACGAAGGTGAAGCTCATAACGGATCGGATGAATCGTATTGATGAGAATCTGGAGTTGGTGAAGGCGTTGGATTGCAAGAAGGCGAATCTGGATGTGGTGATACATATCCCGGATGAGGTGCAGGATGATATTGATGCGTGGATGGAGGATACGTTTCACGGGGGTAAGCATCACATCCTGATTCATGCACCTGTGGACCGGGTGGAGAAGCAGTGGCCGTTGAAGTATTATGCCATGTTGGCGGATGAGCTGTTGGCGGATGGGCGGTATGAGGTCACGTTTACGTGGGGTCCGGGTCAGAAGGCGGTAGTGGATGAGGTGGTGAGCATGATGGATCGTATGCCGGTTGTTGCACCGGAGACGGAGTCTTTGAAACATTTTGCGGCCATGGTGCTACAGGCGGATCTTTATTTTGGTGGGGACACGGGACCAATGCATATCGCATCGGCTATGGGTACGCCTGTGGTTGCAGTCTTTGGTGGTACGGACCCGAACATGCATGCGCCGTTACGTCAGCCATCGGAAGTGCTTTATGCGGGACCGGCACGTCCTGCGAAGGCGATTGACCTGGAGAATGCCGCGACTTACCTTCAGGAGATTACGCCGAAGATGGCGTATGAAGCGTGTATTCGCATGCTGCATTCCAGACCAGAGTAGCAGTTAAGTACTTTCTGTATATAGTAAGACCCGCTCCACGTTGCTGTGAAGCGGGTCTTTTGTATTCAGGGTATGGGGTCTAGAGCATTTTAACAAATTATTGTTACGAATCTGCTTGTTGTGGCATCGGTTGGCTGCGTCACAAAAACTCACCGTAGCCTGCTATGCCTCCGTTTTTGTTTCTTGCCAACCTTGTCCTCACTGACGCAGCTCCGTATCTATAATTTGTTAAAGCGCTCTAGTCTGCGACGGGTAATCCGCTGGGCACGCTTGCCGGGATATCGCGTTGGGGCAACTGGGGCAGCGAAGGCGAAGTCAGTGCCCCGAGAAAGGCCATTATATCATCTATCTCTTGTGGTGACATAGGGTTAGGGGGCATCCTTGCGTCAAGCGATGCGAGGATATTGGTGGTTTCGGCCCGGTTTACGGTGTCTTCCAGTATCTGGGGTAATGGGGACTCGTCGTAGTTGTTAATAGCTGCCCGAATATTGTTGTATCGGGCTACGGTAGCGCGGAGGTTGGTGAGACCGCCTGCATGGGTCCATGGACCCGTAGCGGTTACGTTGCGCAGGGGGGGAGTCCGGAATTTATAGCGGTCCCGGGGATCGCCCGTAACCTGTTCACGCCCGTAGTCTGCTTTACCGTCTACACCGTCGCCTTTACCGGGACCCAATTGAATGACGCCGGTATTGTAGTACAACTCGTCGGACAGGAGCGGGCCACTATGGCAGGTCGCGCAACGCGCGGTTCCATAGAAGAGGGCCATGCCGTTCTTTTGTTGTGCATTCATGGCGGTATTGTCGCCCGCCAGGAAGCGGTCAAAGGGACTGTCGAGGAGGGTCCAGCTCTTGATTTCGAATTCGGCAATGGCATTGGCCGCATGGGCGAAGGTAAAGGCCGCTTCATCCTTTAGCGGGTAGGCTGCCTGGAAGAGGCCAAGATAGGTCGGGTTGGCGAGAAGGCGGTCCATTAGCCCGGCCCAAATCGCCTGCAGGTCGGTGTCTTCGATTTCGGCCAGCTCGTTGGAATCGCCATGGCCACGCATTTCGTCGCGGGAGGTGACGGGAAAACAGGCTTGCACCGCGAGCACATTGTCGAGGCCGGGGAGGAGATTGGCTCCGGCGGGGGAAAAGAACTGTCCGTCTATTTCCTCTACACGACCGTCCCAGAACATGGATCGGAAATCGGCTCTACAGAAGAGGTCAGGCGCATTACGGGGAATGATAACGGGATTATTTTCGTCATCGAGGGGGTAGACACGGAGGGGGCCCAATCCGGCACCACCTTCACCAGCACCCAGGGAGAGTCCGTCTGAAGTGGCCAGTGCCGGGTGATGGCAAGTTGCGCAGGAGATATTTTCGTTGCCACTCAGAATCTTGTCGAAAAAGAGGGCTCTACCCAGTGCGACTTTGGCGACATTGGTGGGTGGTTTCGCCAGGGGAACGACCCCATTGGCCTCCAGCATTGTCCTTAGCAGGCCATCCGGTGTGGGAGGACACCCTGCGAGGAAGACACAACAACTGAGGACCAGAGCAAAAACGGTCATACGCTGAACTACTACCATGACTATACCCCTTCAATTTCTAAAGCCTGAACAATACACACTCATACGCCCATCGCCTTGGTACGGGTTAAACACAGGAAATCCCCAAAGGTTCCACGTGGAACATTAGTCCGGGAAGGCCCCGTCTTTTCTGGAGATTCTATTTAATTCGCCCCGACGAAGTTTTGTTTTGGACCAGTTATCCACAACAGGTTCCACGTGGAACATTGCCGGGTCGAAGTATTGTGTTCCGGTACGGTGCTGGCACATAAAGGTGCAGCCCTCGGGCAGTCCATCGGCTATCATGGGTAGAAAGACTTCGGGCTTCTCTACAGCGCGCGCGGTCAGCACCACGGGTTCCTCCACAGGGACCACCTCGGGGAAGACCCCTTCGTGGACTTCTACGTTTGCAAGGCCCAGATCCCCCTTTAGTTTCAGCAGAAAGCCCCGTTTGCGGGTAGAGCGATCTATCAGGTGAAAGTGTACGTGGGGCAACATGATGGCCAGGGGGATGGCGGGAAAGCCACCACCACTTCCGATATCCAGTACTACGGGGGGGAGTTGGCTTGCTGTGATGCATCGTTGTATGCTGCCCGCGAGGCTCAGGGAGTCGGGCAGGTGGATCTTTATCAGATTATGCTCGAGATCGCCTTTGGAGACCAGAGAGACCACCTTGTTCCACATGCGGATGAGTGTAAAGTGCCGCTCAAAAGCCGCCACTTGTTGGTGGTTCGGTAGCAGGTCCTCTTCCTTGAGGCATTTCAGCAGTGCGTTATCTAGCATATTTAGTAGTATTCTTTATT
>CALAXS010000478.1 GCA_937895305.1 uncultured bacterium | reverse complement strand
CACCCCTGAATAAACACAAGCAATTGTGTGAAGTTTTTCGAACCCTTACATTCACTGTCGAATACATTTTAAAAATGGTTTTTGTCGGCGGCTATAGCGGTAGAGTCACACCCGTTCCCATTCCGAACACGGAAGTTAAGACTACCAGCGCCTATGGTACTGCAAGGGCAACCCTGTGGGAGAGTCGGTCGTCGCCGACGCTTTTTTTGAACCTCGTTAGAGCAATCTAACGAGGTTTTTTTGTGCTTGCGGAATGCCTTATACCAACAACCTTCACAACTATCAATTATTAGAGCGCTTTAATAAATTATAGATACGGAGCTGCGTCAGTGAGGACAAGGTTGGCAAGAAACAAAAACGGAGGCATAGCAGGCTACGGTGAGTTTTTGTGACGCAGCCAACCGATGCCACAACAAGCAGATTCGTAACAATAATTTGTTAAAATGCTCTAATCACCCCTCTATAAAATACCACCCCGTCTGTGATAGATTTGTACCTATGCAAGCACCCGACAAAATAAAACAACTTGTTGATACCTTTCACAACAACATCGACTCCTACAAATCAGGCCAATACAACGAAACCCAGACTCGTATTGCCTTCATCGACCCGCTCTTCGAACAACTAGGCTGGGACATGAACAACGCGGATGGCCACGCTGAAGCCTACAAAGATGTTGTTCACGAAGACAAAGTAAAAATCGGTGCAACCACCCGCGCACCCGACTACTGTTTTCGCGTCGGCGGTACCCGTAAATTTTTCCTCGAAGCGAAAAAACCATCCGTCCCCATCCTTGAAGCCAAAGACCCCGCATTTCAGCTACGTCGCTACGCCTGGTCCGCAAAACTACCCCTATCGATACTTACCGACTTCGAAGAATTCGCTGTATACGACTGTCGATTCAAGCCCAGCAAAACCGACCTCTCCAGTAAAGCACGTACCCTCTACTTTACCTACGACCAATACGAAGACCACTGGCCAGAAATCTACGGCACCTTCTCAAAAGACGCTGTACTGAAAGGCTCCTTCGACAAATACGTCGACTCCAACAAAAAGAAAAAAGGCACCGCAACCGTTGACGACGCCTTCCTTGGCGAAATTGAACACTGGCGCGACAGCCTCGCTCGCGAAATCTGGAAGCGCAACCGCAACCTCGATATCCGCGCACTCAACGATGCAGTACAACGGACCATCGACCGCATCATCTTCCTGCGCATCTGCGAAGATCGCGGTATAGAAAACTACGCCCAGCTCCTCGGCCTATGCTCCGGAAAAGATACCTACAACCGGCTCAAAGTCCTCTTCCACAAAGCAGATGACCGCTACAACTCCGGACTCTTCCACTTCAGAGAAGAAAAAGGACGTACAGGCGCAGACAACTGGACCCTAAAGCTCAGTATTGACGACAAGCCCATCAAAGACATCATCAAACGACTCTACTACCCCGACTCCCCCTACGAATTCTCTGTACTCTCCGCAGATATCCTCGGCCAGGTCTACGAACAATTCCTCGGCAAAATCATCCAACCCACAGCACGCTCCGTAGAAATCATCGAGAAACCCGAAGTTAAAAAAGCGGGCGGCGTCTACTACACCCCCACCTACATCGTCGACTACATCGTGAAGCAAACCGTTGGAGAACTCCTGAACGGCCTTAGCCCCAAACAGGCCATGGGCAAGGGACGCAAAGAAGGCCATCAAGACCCCATCCGCGTACTCGACCCCGCATGCGGATCCGGCTCCTTCCTCATCGGGGCCTACCAATTCCTCCTCGACTGGTACCTGGAACACTACACCCAAAAACCGGACACCCATACCACAGGCAAAAACCCAAAAATCCTCGCCATCAAAGACGGCTACCGACTCACCACCGCAGAACGAAAACGCATCCTCCTCGACCACATCTACGGCGTAGACATCGACGCACAAGCCGTCGAAGTCACCAAACTCTCCCTACTCCTTAAAGTTCTCGAAGGCGAATCCGAACAAAGCATCCTCAACCAGATGGCCCTCTTCCACGAGCGTGCCCTACCCGACCTCTCCGACAATATTAAATGCGGCAACTCCCTCATCGGACCTGACTTCTACCAAAACAGCCAACTCGATATACTTGACCCCGAAACCCAATACCGCATCAACGCATTCGACTGGCAAAACGAATTCAAAAGCATCTTCTCCGGCGATAACCCCGGATTCCACGCCGTGGTGGGTAACCCACCCTATGTGCGACAAGAAGGCCTGGGCGAATACAAAAACTATTTCGAACGCCACTACGCCGTATACCATGGTGTTGCCGACTTCTACACCTACTTCATCGAAAAAGGCGTATCCATGCTCAACGAGCAAGGCATCTTCGGCTACATCGTCATGAACAAATGGCTCCGCGCCAACTACGGAAAAGCACTCCGCCAATGGATGGCTACACGCGGTATCCAACACATCATCGACTTCGGCGACCTCCCTGTATTCAAAGGGGCCACCACCTACCCCTGTATCCTCCTCATCAAGCAACAACAGACCCAGGATTACTTTCAGGTAAGTCCCCTCGACACCCTCGACTTCACCACTCTCACAGACCATGTTAACGAACGGACCTACCCCGTGCCCTACGCAGGGCTCGACCCCGCAGGATGGACCCTCACCAGCCAGACCAAACAAAAACTCCTCGACAAACTTACCACCCTTGGTACCCCACTCAAAGAATACGTCGATGGGAAAATTTACTACGGAATAAAAACTGGCCTCAACAAAGCCTTTGTCATTGACCGGGAAACACGGGACCGTCTCATCGCTGAAGACCCCAAGAGCGAAGAAATAATCAAACCCTTTGCTCTCGGCCGCGACGTAAAACGATACACCCACCTCGTACCAAAACAGTATCTCATATTGTTTCCTAAGGGATGGACCACCCTTAATAGTAGCAATGCCAAAAACGCTTGGGAGTGGTTGGCCCAAAACTATCCCGCCATTGCAGCACACCTTGCACCCTTTGAAGAAGCAGCAAAAAAACGATGCGACAAAGGCGAGTACTGGTGGGAGCTACGAGCCTGTGATTACTATGCGGAATTTGAAAAAGGAAAAATTCTTTGGCCAGAGATTGCACAAAATACACGCTTCACTTTAGATACAAGTGGTGTGTACGCAAACAACAAAGTCTTCATATTACCCAATGGCTCACATTACTTATTAGGACTATTAAAATTCCAACGTTTTGAGGTTGTTTATTCATTCGGTATGCACTGGATTGCAAGGTGATAGTTATAATTTCTCAGGTGTCTTCTTGGCACGAACACCCATCCGCGCCATCGACTTCGACAACCCCGACGACGTATCCAAACACGACACCCTCGTCACCCTCGTGGAGACCATGCTCGAACTGAACAAACGTCTGGCAGCAGCAAAGTCCGGCCACGAAGAGACCCTCCTCCAACGCCAGATAGCCGCCACCGACCAACAAATTGATGCCCTCGTCTACACCCTCTACAAGCTCACCCCCGACGAAATCGCCATTGTCGAACAGGATTAGACCTTAAATCACTCTTGTCGAAAATAAAATGTAAAATCTACGAATAGCTCCACGCACAAAGCCCCATCACCATTTTGCGTTACACAAGGTCTTAACCCCGCTCTTCATTGCTGTAAGTGTTTAGGTTTTCGAGGACAGAAAAAGTAGACCGTACATCCTCGAACGTCCAGTCAAGCCTTTCAAAATACTATAATCCCCAAGTGCGTCTTTCCTGCGAACGAAGGCAGGAATCCAGAAGACTATGCAGGAGCAGATAAACTGACAATATCAGGCAATACTTTCACGTATACAATTATCAACAGTGCCCCGAGTCCTGTGGATACCTGCCTTCGCAGGCATGACGATGTGTGCGATTCCCTCACATCCCCTTGGTTTCTTTGCGCCTCTGCGTTAAGGTATTCATTGCACCCCGTGCTACTTTTTGCACCCCATGCTACGGTCCTGTACCCTAGACCCATGGCAGCAGTACCCCTAAAAAGACTCCAGGCGCAAGTCGCTTCCGGTCCCCCCTACGACCCCCGCTTCATCGAACGCCTGACGACCGATCCCCGCGCGGGTGCACAAAAACTCCTTGCCACCGCCCACCGCAAGATTGACCAAGCAGAAACAGCGAAGCAACGGCTCATCAATATGCTCGAATTCGAACGTGGGGGAGAGGCCCAGGGTTTCAAGGCCATTGCCGGGGTAGACGAAGCAGGTCGCGGTCCATTGGCCGGACCCGTGGTGGCGGGTGCCGTGATTCTCCACCCTGATGTTCTCGCCGATCCCCAATCCCTCGCCCCCGCACTCCACACCCTCAACGACTCCAAGCAACTCACAGAATCCCAGCGTGAAACCCTTTACAAAGCCCTGATGCAGAGTCCTCACGCCTATGGTGTGGGCATCGTCGAGGCCCATGAAATTGACCGCCTCGGCATTCAACAAGCCAACTTTAGTGCCATGCACCGCGCCATCGAGGCACTACCAACCCCAGCCGATTACCTGCTCATCGATGGTTACAATCTCCCCGGGACTAACCAGCCCGCACTACGCATCATCAAGGGTGATGCCCGCGCCCTTTCCATCGCCGCAGCAAGTATTATCGCTAAAGTCACCCGAGATCGTATAATGATAGACATGGATAAACAATACCCTCAATATGGATTCGCTCAACACAAGGGCTATGGCACCGCTACGCACATTGCTGCTATCGCAGAAAACGGCCCCTGTCCCATCCACCGCAAAACCTTTGCCCCCATCGCCCAATACACAAAACAAAACGAGTTCAGCTTATAATGCATACCCCAAGGATAAACATAGAGGTGAAACTTTTGCTTACAACACTTCTCATCGCAGTCACCGCAACCGGGTGTGCCACCGGCGTCCTCGGCGAAGAATACAACGGTGCATTCTGGGGACAGTCCCGCACTCAATCCAGACAGGGCGAGGCCTATGCCCACTACCTCACCGCCATTTTCCTGGAAGAGCAACATGAAGACGAAGCCGCACTGTACCACCTGCAACAAATCCCCGAACTCGATCCGGAAGCCGTTACGCCCACCCTTCGCCTCATCCGTACCCACCTCCGTAAACAGGACTACGCCAAAGCACGCGTCATGATAGAACGCGCCCTCAAACAAACCCCCGAAAAAACCAACCTCTGGATAGTCGCTGGCGAAATCTACCACCAACTCAACGACTTCGATAAAGCTATCGCTGCATTCCAAAGGGCCATCGAAATTAACCCGGACAATGTCCTCGGTTATGGCGCCCTTGTCGAGATTCAGGAAAGCACCAACGACCTCGTGGCGGCCATAGACATCTACCAGAAACTTATCGAGCTCAACCCCAGTTCTGCGGGTCTCAACTTTCAGCTCGGCCTCAACCTGGTCCGAATCAACGACACGGAAAACGCTGTAAAATATCTACAGAAGGCCCTTCAACTCAACCCCAACCTCGTTCGCGCCCAATATCTTCTCGGCGCACTCTACCTCGAAAATGGGGACAATGAGGCCGCAATCAAATCCACCGAGGCTTACCTGCAACGTCGTCCAACCGACATTGGCGCAACAGAAAACCTCGTTGCAGCCTATACCCGACTCGGCCAATACGAGCAGGCCATGACCGCGCTGCAACCTGTTTTTCGCAGTGGACAGGCCGAAGCCATTCATCACCTTCACGCCATGTGGATTCTCATTCAGGATGGCCAATACGAACGCGCCCAACGCCTTGCCCCACCCTCCGGTGCGCCCTACTTCAGCACGCTCCTTACCACCATCGCGCGTAAAGCGGCGGGCACCCCCCATAAGGCCACCCTGGATAGTCTCGCTACTATCGAGGGCGACCTCCCTATAGAAACGGAAACCCACCTCAACGATCTGGTTATTCTATTTGAAACCCAGGACGCTGGTGCCTGGCTGCTACAGCAGGTTCAAGAACTCCAGAAAGAAGCCGACACCCTCCCTGAGCTACAGATCATTCTGGCACGTCTTCACATGCTCATGGACAACTTTGAAGCAGCCACGCAGCGTTTCGCACCTGTAATCGCGACCCAGCCTACCGCCTGGCTCCACTACAATGTTGCCATCTGCTACGAAGAAATGGACGATTTTACCCAGGCCGAACATCATCTTTTGGCCTATCTCGACCTTGAACCCGATGACCCCGACGTGTTGAACTTCCTCGGCTATCTCTACGCAGAAAACGGGGTTAAACTGGACAAAGCAGAACGACTCCTTAAAAAGGCGCTCACAGCCGACCCCGCAAACCCCTTCTACCTCGACTCCCTCGGCTGGATTTTCTACCGCCAGGGCAAGGCCGACCTCGCCATTCACAGTATTCAACAGGCGCTTTATAAAATGGACAGTGACGACGCTATACTTCGCGACCATCTGGGTGACGCATTCCGACTTCAGGGCGATATCCAACGCGCTATTGCAGAATGGGAACGCTCCTATCGCCTGGACAGCAGCAACGAGGCGGTGCTCGAAAAAATAAAACGCCACCAGAAAAGAAAACCAGCAGCGTAATAATATCAGCGTCTACTTATTACCCGCGACATAGGCGGCATACGCCTCCTCCACGGCAAATGCATCTGCCTCACGCTCCGCATCTCGT
>CALAXS010000477.1 GCA_937895305.1 uncultured bacterium | reverse complement strand
TTTGTCGCCTGCCCGGCAAGGGCCGTCATTGCGAGCCGAGAGGAACGAGGCGTGGTAATCTCTTGGTCCCATTGACTAAAACTGGGGATGCTTGAGGCACCCCATCAATAAACTAGACTTGTACGGGCTGTTGGCGTATATTACAGGGTCTGAATAAACGCATTTACAATGTAGTCAATATTGGAGAGAGATACGATGAAATTCAGCTTATTTACAGCACTAAGCATGGTCCTGTGTGTACTCACATCGCACAGTCAGGCAGAAGCGCCCGAAGGCTTCACCAATTTGTTCAATGCCAAGGACCTGAGTGGGTGGCATGGGCATAACCCCCATGACACCGTCAAGATAGCACCAAAGAAACGGGCCGAAGCCATCGAGGGATACCAGGCCGCTTTCAACGAGCACTGGAGCGTGGACGGCGAAGACCTGGTGAACGACGGGCATGGGCCGTATGCCACAACCGACAAAGAATACGGTGACATGGAATTTTGGATTGAGTACAAGACCGTCGCCCAGGCCGATAGCGGTATCTATCTGCGCGGTACGCCCCAGGTCCAAATCTGGGACACCACCAAAGAAGGTGGTAAATGGGACATCGATGCAGACAAAGGCTCCGGCGGTCTCTGGAACAACACCAAAGGTGCCCCCGGCTATGTACCCTCGGCCAACATGGACAAACCCTTCGGCGAATGGAACGCCTTCAAGATAACCCAACTTGGTAGCCGCACCTCCATCGTCTTCAACGATACCCTCGTGATCGACAATGCCATCATGGAAAACTACTGGGACCGGACAAAGCCCCTCCCTGCTACGGGGCCTATTCACCTCCAGACCCACGGCGGTGAAATCCGCTGGCGCAATATTTATGTACGCGAAGTCCCTGCTGAAGAAGCCAACGCCAAGCTCCGCGGAGACGATGCTGCCCAGGGCTTTACATCCATCTTCAACGGCAAAGACCTCACTGGCTGGAAGGGCGCGACCAAGCACTATGAAGTGCGCGACGGTTCTATCGTTTGCCAGGAAGGTCACGGGGGTAATCTCTATACCGAAGAAGAATACGCAGACTTCGTCGTCCGCCTCGAATTCAAGCTGCCCCCCGGTGGTAATAACGGCCTGGCCATTCGCTACCCCGGTACGGGCAACCCCGCCTACGACGGTATGACCGAGTTGCAGGTTCTGGACGACACTGCTGAAATGTATAACGAGTTGGACGACCGTCAGTATCATGGGTCCGTCTATGGCGTTGCCGCTGCGCACCGTGGCTACCTCCGTCCCGTCGGCGAATGGAACTACCAGGAAGTCACCGTCAAAGGTTCCACCATCAAGGTTGAGCTTAATGGCTCCGTTATCACGGATGTAGACGTGAACGAAATCAACGAGTACATGGGCGATAACCCTCATGCTGGCAAGACACGCGCTAAAGGACACTTCGGCTTCGCAGGACATAACGACCCTGTTATGTTCCGCAACGTGGCTATTAAAAAACTGGACTAAAATAAAGGTCGCTGAAAAAATTGTCGTTCCCGTGAAAACGGGAATCACCCCAACGGTATCCAAGTTTCCAGACGTAGCGAAAGCTCGGAGTCTGGTAGGACGACGGGGGGATTCCCAATCAAGTTGGGAATGACAGGGGGTGTTGGGAATTTACTCGTTCCCAAGCTCGGCTTGGGAATGCATATCCCGAGGCTCTGCCTCGGAAAACAGGCGGGATTTACCTGAAATGCTAAGGCCTCAGTCCCGACTTGTGTTAAGCATGCTGACGCGGAGATTTCCGCCTTGCGGGAATGACAAGTAGTTGGATTTGTAGCAATATAAAGTAATCATAAGGCCGCTTACATGAAACCCATGCACCACATTGTACCTGTGTTTATTGCCCTACTCGTCTTGGGCCTGGGCCTTGCCCCCCAAGTTCACGCGGAAGCTATCACCCGGACACCCCTCTTCGTTAGTGGCGAAGGCGAGCACCATACCTATCGTATCCCGGCGTTGGCAGTAACCAACAAGGGTACCGTTCTGGCTTTCTGCGAAGGTCGGCAACGTGCAGGTGGCGACAGCGGTGATATCAACATGGTCCTGAAACGCTCCACGGACAACGGGAAGACCTGGGGCGAGCAACAGGTCATCTGGGACGACGGTCGCAACACCTGCGGGAATCCCTGCGTAGTTATCGACCGCGATTCAGGCACTATCTTTTTATTGATGACCTGGAATCTGGGCCGCGACCATGAAAAAGAAATCATCGCCCAGACCAGTAAAGATACCCGACGCGTCTATGTGACCCAGTCCAACGACGACGGCCTGACCTGGGCCACGCCCAAGGAAGTCACCGCAACGACCAAGCTGGATAACTGGACCTGGTACGCCACCGGCCCCGGCAGCGGTATCCAGCTGCAACATGGCCCCCACAAGGGACGACTCGTCATCCCCTGCGACCACATCGAAGCGGAAACAAAGCACTACTACTCCCACGTGATTTACTCCGACGACGCAGGGGCGACCTGGAAACTCGGCGGTACGACCCCGGAACATCAAGTCAACGAATGTGAAGTCGTCGAACTCCCCGACGGCCAGCTCATGCTCAACATGCGCAATTACGACCGCAGTAAGAAAAATCGTCAGGTCGCCATCAGCACCGACGGCGGGGGCACCTGGACCGACCAGCACTTCGGCACCACCCTCATCGAACCCATTTGCCAGGCCGCAATCGAACGCTATAGCTGGCCCGACGATGAAACTAAAAGCGTGATTTTATTTAGCAACCCCGCCAGCCAGGACGGGCGTGTAAAGATGACCCTCCGCGCCAGTCACGACGAAGGACAAACCTGGCCCAAATCCCTCCTCCTCCACGAAGGCCCCAGTGCCTACTCCGACCTCGCCGTGCTCAACGACGGTACCATCGCTTGCCTCTACGAAGCAGGTGAAAAAAGCGCCTACGAGACCATTGTTTTTGTACAGTTGCCAATCACTGCCTTGGATTAACACCGAAGTAAGCAGACTTTTAGCGCATTCCCCTCATAGTCCAGCATGCACGAACCATATTGCGAGGTTTGGCGCATCATGTCATTCAGCGTGACAATGGCACCGTTTAACAAATTGGATAAAAATCTCCACAATGGGCACATCATTTTCGCGCCCCCATGAATAACGGTATGTAAGTCTATTGATTCAAAGGCTTGGATAGTTTGATTCCGGGGAATTCCCCTTGCTCTGCTAGCATAACGATGCTAGTCTACGCAGTACCGATAACGGGGCAGGGTTATCCGTGAAGGAGATTTCGGATTATGGGTGCAGATAAAATAACGAATAAGCCCAAGAAGAATATTAAAAAGAGGTTACAAGGCACACTGCGCTTTGTCCTTATTCTTTTAGTGGGCTTGGTGCTTGGCTTTGCCCTGCGTTCCTGCCTCGGCTCCAGTAGCACAGAAACCCCTGAACATGCCCATACGGAATCCACCGAAGCTCAGGCTGCAACGGTTTGGACCTGCTCCATGCACCCGCAAATAAGGCAGCCCGAACCAGGTCCTTGCCCACTCTGCGGTATGGACCTCATCCCCCTCAAGGAAGATGCAAGCTCCGGCGGGGACGACATGCGAGTCTTTCACACCAGCGAAGCCGCAATGAGCCTCATGGATATTCAGACCAGTGAAGCGGTTCATCGTTTCGTTGATAAAGAAGTCCGCATGATTGGCAAGGTCAATTTTGATGAGACCCAACTGCGCTACATTACCGCATGGGTGCCCGGTCGCATCGACCGGCTTTTTGTCGACTTTACCGGCGTTGAAGTCAGCAAAGGCGACCACATGGTCGAGCTGTACAGTCCGGAATTACTGACCGCGCAAGACGAATTGCGACGTGCAGCCAATACGGTCAAACAAATGAATCCCAACGCGCCGGAAATCCTGAAACAAACCAGCCAGACTACCCTGAATGCGACACGGGAAAAACTGCGGCGCTGGGGCCTCACCGACGCCCAGATAAAGACAGCGGAGACGGGCAAGAGCGCATCCGACCACATCATTATTTATGCCCCCGCTGGCGGCACCGTAATCCACCGTAGCGGCCAGGAAGGCATGTATGTAGAAACCGGAAGCCGCATCTATACCATTGCCAATCTCGATTCAGTTTGGGTCGAACTCGATGCCTATGAATCGCAAATCCAATGGATTCATTACGGACAAACCGTAACCTTCACAACAGAATCCTATCCCGGCGAGGCATTCGAAGGGAAAATAGCCTTCATCGAACCTGTCCTGAACGAAAGCTCACGGACCGTAAAGGTACGGGTCAATGTGCCCAACAAGGATGGACGATTAAAACCGGAAATGTTTTTGCGGGCCACGGTAAAAAGTAAAATAGCAAGCAGTGGAAGAGTCATGGATCCTGAATTGTCCGGAAAATGGATCTCGCCCATGCACCCGGAAATTATTAAAGACGGCCCAGGGGACTGTGATGTCTGTGGCATGGCACTCGTCCGCGCAGAGGACCTGGGCTATGTGTCAGCAGATGCACCTGTTTCCGAAATGCCGCTGATTATCCCGGCCTCAGCCCCCTTAATCACGGGCACCCGGGCCATTGTCTATGTCCAGATACCTAATGCCGATAAACCCACCTTTGAAGGGCGCGAAATTGTACTGGGGCCACGGGCTGGCGAGTTCTATATTGTGAAGGAGGGGCTACTGGCGGGTGAACGCGTGGTCACCAACGGCAATTTCAAAATTGACAGCGCACTCCAGATCCAGGCCAAGCCCAGCATGATGACCCCCGGTGGTGGCGGTGGCGATTCTGGACATAAACATGAAGATAGCCCAACGGCCCTAGCACCCAGCGCACCTCATGAATTTCAGGAACAACTCGGCAAGGTCTATGAAGCCTACCTCACATTGCAGGACACCCTGGCCAAGGATAATTTCGAAGGTGCCCAGGCCAGTATCACTACCCTGAAAACCGCTCTGGCGGGCGTTAAAATGGAAGTCCTGGACGGTGAATCACACGTCCTCTGGATGAAGGAAGTCGCGGTACTCCAGGATGCCATTGCGGCACTCGCAGCCGCTACCTCCATCGATGCTATCCGGCTCCCCCTCGCCCCCCTCTCTGAGGCATTGTGGACCAGCGCAACAGCCCTCGGCCTGAAATCAGAACAGCCCCTCCACCAGGCCCATTGTCCCATGGCACTAGATGGTGTAGGCGCAAACTGGCTACAGGCCAGTACCGAAGTGAGCAACCCTTACTATGGCGTGGCCATGCCTAAATGCGGGAGCATCGTAAATACCTTAGCCCTTCTTGACCCTGAGACCGATCCCGATTCTGCCCATGCAGAACACGAGCGGCACGAGTAGGGGTAGCACGATGACGAACAAGAGCACCCCCCCCATACCGATTGAAGCGAAATCCTGGATTGATAAAATCATCCTCTTTTGCTTGCAAAACAAACTCGTCGTTGCATTATTTATAATTTTCTTCGCCGCGTGGGGCGTTATGGTAGCGCCTTTCGATTGGGATCTGGGTGGATTTCCACGGGACCCCGTAGCCGTGGATGCCATCCCGGACATTGGCGAAAACCAGCAAATTGTTTTCACCGAATGGATGGGGCGTTCGCCACAGGATGTGGAAGACCAGATTACCTACCCCATGACCGTTTCGCTTCTGGGCATCCCGAACGTAAAAACGATACGCAGTTATTCCTTTTTCGGGTTTTCTTCGATTTATATCATTTTTGATGAAAAGGCAGATTTTTATTGGTCACGTAGTCGCATTCTGGAAAAGCTGAATAGTCTGCCTGCCAGCACCTTGCCCGAGGGTGTGCAACCGACCCTGGGGCCCGATGCGACCGCATTGGGTCAAGTGTACTGGTATACCCTGGAAGGCAGAGACCCGGAGGGCAACCCTGCCGGGGGCTGGGACCTCCACGAATTACGAACGATACAAGACTGGTATGTACGCTACGGGTTGCTGGCTGCTGAAGGCGTTAGCGAGGCGGCCTCTATCGGGGGCTTCGTACAGGAATATCAGATCGATGTCGACCCCGATGCCATGCGTGCCCACAATGTGAATCTAGACGAAATTTTTAAAGCCGTCAAACGCTCTAATGTCGATGTGGGTGCGCGCACAATCGAAGTCAATAAAATTGAATACGTCATCCGTGGGCTTGGATTTATTGAGTCCCTCGAAGACATTGAAGATTCCGTGATCAAGGTCAATGACAATGTGCCCATATCGATTCGTGAGGTTGCAAACGTAACGCTGGGCCCAGCTCTTCGGCGGGGTGCCCTGGATAAAGGTGGTGCCGAGGCCGTGGGCGGGGTCGTGGTGGTGCGCTATGGGTCCAACCCCCTTGCGGTAATAAAAAATGTAAAAAACAAAATTGAAGAATTGTCGCCTGGCTTACCCATGAAGGCCGTCATTGACTCTGGTCAAATCGAACGGAGCGGCATCGAATCCTTCGCCAGGGATAATGGCTTCGATGCTTATAAAGGTGCACAACTCAATCAGGAAGCCTGGCTGGGCTGGCTCAGAGATACCGAACGAACAGACTGGCCTTTGTGGCTCACGACGAGCAAAGTAACCATTGTTCCTTTTTATGACCGGACCGGGTTGATTCAGGAAACGCTTGGAACGCTGCAATCTGCATTGACCGAAGAAATTCTGGTGACCATCATCGTGGTCATCATTATGTTGCTCCACCTCAGGAGTTCGCTCATCATCAGTGGCACACTTCCCCTTGCGGTCCTCATGTGCTTTATTGCCATGAAGACGGTGGGGATCGATGCCAATGTTGTGGCCCTGTCCGGGATAGCCATAGCGATTGGTACCATGGTCGATATGGGTGTGATCATTTGCGAAAACATCCTGCAAAAGCTGGATGAGGCCGGCGAGGAAGCCAATCGTCTCCAGGTCATTTTTGATGCCACCAGCGAAGTGGGTGGTGCTGTCCTGACCGCGGTATCCACCACGGTGGTGAGCTTTTTGCCCGTATTCACCATGACCGCCGCTGAGGGTAAACTGTTCAGGCCCCTCGCGTTTACCAAAACCTTTGCCCTTATCTCATCCGTAATTGTGGCCATCGTCATTATTCCTTCGGTGGCCCACCTCGTGATTGGGGGTAAGTCCCGTAGCGGAAAATTAACCGGCATCCTCAATGCCCTGCTCATCCCTATTGGCGTGGTTCTACTGTTCTTTGCACCCTGGTGGATTGGGGCCTCGGTCGTCCTCATTGGACTCTATAATCTGGCAGCGCCCCACTTGCCTGCGCTGGTGCGCAATGCAGGTTCCTGGCTGGCAAGTGCCATTGCGGTACTCGTCGTCGGCATAGTGTTGTCCCAGCATTGGGAACCACTAGGTCCAGCAAAAGGTTTACTGCGTAACTTTATTTTTGTGGCGGTAATTATTGGCGGGATACTCGGATTCTTTACCTTGTTCCGTTTCTTCTATACCAGAATCTTACGCTGGTTACTCGATCATAAATCTATTTATTTAGCAGCAATGGTCGTACTCGTTTTAGTCGGGGCCTCTGCCTGGCTCAGCTTTGAAACGGTCTTTGGCTTTATCCCCGCAGGTGCCGAGAAAATAGGCATTGCATCCCAAACCATTCGCACCAATAGGGTCTGGGCCAGGGCTGCAGAGAAATTCCCCGGTCTGGGGAAAGAGTTTATGCCGCCCCTGGATGAAGGGTCGTATTTATACATGCCCACCACCATGCCCCACGCCTCCATCGGGGAAGCACTTGATGTCATACAATTACAAGACGCTGCCATCTCGGCCATACCCGAAGTCGAATCCGTCACCGGAAAAATCGGGCGTGTAGACAGCCCGCTCGATCCGGCCCCGGTTTCCATGATCGAGACGATTATCAATTACATCCCGGAATATAAATCCGATGAAAATGGCCATCGAATTAAATTTAGATACAATAAGGGGGCGGGTGAATTTGATCGCGATGAAAAGGGCCAGTTAATTGAAGATAAGGATGGTCGCCCATTTCGTCAATGGCGAGAACACATCAAATCGCCCACGGATATTTGGGATGAAATTATTATCGCTGGCGAAGTGCCTGGCACGACCTCGGCACCCAAGCTCCAGCCTATTGCGGCACGGATTGTCATGTTGCAGAGTGGGATGCGTGCGCCCATGGGCGTGAAGGTCAAGGGACCGGATCTTGAATCCATTGAAAAGGTTGGCCTGGAAATCGAGCGGCTCCTGAAAGAGGTGCCCAGTGTGCAGCCTGCGGCTGTATTTGCAGACCGGATTGTGGGCAAGCCCTACCTGGAAATTGATATCGACCGAAAATTAAGTGCGCGCTATGGCATCGATGTACAGCAGGTCCAGGATGTAATCGAAGTCGCGGTTGGGGGGCGGCGTATTACCACAACGGTTGAAGGACGGGAACGCTATCCCGTTCGTGTGCGCTATATGCGTGAACTGCGCGACACCATTGACAGTCTGGGTGAAATCCTTGTGCCAGGGGCTGCCGGGGTACAAATCCCCATGGACCAATTGGCGGAGATTCGCTATGTGCGCGGGCCACAGGCCATTAAAAGTGAAGACACCTTTCTTGTGGGCTATGTCTTGTTTGACATGAAGTCGGGCCATGCCGAAGTTGATGTTGTCGAAGAGTGCCAGGCCTATCTCGAACAAAGTATTGCCCGTGGCGAATTTGTATTGCCACCCGGTGTCAGCTATACCTTTGCCGGGAATTACGAGAACCAGATACGGTCACAAAAGACCCTGTCCATCGTCCTGCCCTTGGCCCTCTTTATCATTTTCCTCATTCTCTACTTCCAGTTCCGCTCGGTTGCCACAACGGCCCTCGTATTCTCGGCCATCGTCGTGGCATGGTCGGGCGGCTTCCTCATGATCTGGCTCTATGGTCAATCCTGGTTCCTGAATTTTGATGTGTTTGGCGTGAACATGCAAAACCTGTTTCAGGTCCACCCCATCAATCTCAGTGTCGCTATCTGGGTCGGCTTTCTGGCTCTCTTTGGGATTGCCTCCGATGATGGCGTAGTCATCGCAACCTTTCTCGAC
This sequence comes from uncultured bacterium, assembly GCA_937895305.1. Taxonomy (GTDB): domain Bacteria; phylum Hydrogenedentota; class Hydrogenedentia; order Hydrogenedentales; family JAEUWI01; genus CALAXS01. The sequence goes on along the minus strand of CALAXS010000477.1, from coordinate 461 downwards.
CAGAGTTTTGCACAGAATAAGCCAAAAACAATCCAGGAAATACGCGAGGCCACCATTGCTGGTGCCAGCCGACGCATCCGCCCCTGTCTTATCACCTCAGCCACGACTATCCTGGCCCTCATCCCTGTGTTAACCTCAACAGGCCGTGGTTCGGATATTATGGTCCCTATGGCGATTCCTTCTTTTGGCGGGATGCTCGTGGTATTGGCTACAGTATTCCTGGTGCCAGTGCTGTATTCGCTGACAAAAGAGATACAACTTCATATTAATTCATGGTCCGAAGTTAGCGAATAAGATTGAACACGGTAGTATTCAGAATAGGTTAATTGAGAAGACGTATCATGAACTTGTACGATGCCTGAGAAGTTCCATTCGAAATGGAGAGCGTATAATGATAACCCCAATGCTTTTTGCTGCACTCATGGTTGTAGCTGAATTAACGCAACCGGATATGGGTACCA
>CALAXS010000476.1 GCA_937895305.1 uncultured bacterium | reverse complement strand
CGGACATCCTTACCGCCTGGGCCAAGGTGAAGGTCACCATCTGGACCCACAAAATTGACGGGCTCACCCCGAGCGATTTTTACTTTGCAGCCAAATGCGAAAAGGCCTACAAGGATTAACCCACCCCCATGCCATGCACGGATATAACAGAATTAATCCATTTGGAAGTCGACGACGACAATCGTCTCGTGGACTATCGATTCATCAAGCGTACCTGCGGGCAGGGCGTGGGCGCGGACCGACTCCTCATGCCTGTGCTGGGTAATACTTCCATCGATTCCATCCTCGCAATCACGCCGGAAGATTTTATCGAGAACCATCCCCCCGCAGAAGCCATTGAAGAATTTCTCGGCTTGAAACATCTCATCGCAGTGCAATCCGCACTGGAAGTCTTACTCGGTCATACTCATGGCGGACCTGCTGAAATTTGTGCCGCAGCCGAAATCGCCTGTGAAGGTGATCGCACGACGCTGGACGCACGCATCAACGTGGACCTGGTCATCGCAAAAATCGAGTCCTGTGGTAGCTGTAAAGGCTGCGGCAAGACTACCAAGACTAAAAAAGTGAAGGCCTTGTTCTAGGGCACATTGCCTCCTGCTAGAAGCGCACCTGGAAGCGTGTCTGAAACAGCTTCAGATCCCCGTCGTACCATGTACGATGCACATCACCGCGTATATAGTTCAACATAATCTTTGTGTTGTCATTCATGTACCAGTTTAATCCTATCGTCAAGTCTTCCTGCTCACCACCGTGTATCGCTGTACCAGAGTCCAAATCCAGCGATGAATAGCGAACAGCCACCTCCCACGCTCCCATCCCGCCACCGTGAAGCCGGAATGGTCGTTCGGGTTTCACCCAGCCAAAGGTACCATTCGACAAATTATAAGGGCGATGTTCACCCGTAAGAAATGCGCTGGCTGCAACGTAATACCCCGAGAAATTTAAATCTGATCCAAACTCTGTCTGAACATGGGTTCCAATATATTCCGACTGCACACTGAACCAGTTATAGACCAGAGCGAACTCCGTACCCAATACTTGTACATCTTCTGCAAATATAGTGCCCGTATCAATATAGGCGCCACTATTCATCGTTGTTTCTGGCTGGGCCGTATAGCTAATATCCGCATCAACATGGCGATAGCTATAGGCGAGGCCCAGATGCAGCAGTTTGCGTCCTTCCTCCTTATACCAAGGCAGCCCGGTTACACGCCCGGTCAAGGCATAATCCCCGTCCTTGCCTCCTGCACCGACCGAATTCACCGTGTCAAAGAATGCACCCACGGTCCAGGACATACGCTTATTTTCTAGCGTGTTAGTGAACCGTATACCGCTGCCATATTTCGGCGTCAGCGCAAAAGCGAGTGAGCGTTCCATAAAAAGGGTATCTTTTTGACTGGCCAGCCAATCCATACTGAAAGGTTCCTGGTCATAACCCACCATCACAGTTCCAAGATAAGGAATCTTTTTCAAGCCAATGTACGCGCTAATGAAGCTCACATGATTGTTGCCATTGGCCAGATTATAGTCCAATAAAAAGAAGAAGTTTTCTGCATAATCACCACGCAGGGACAGGCGCATGGAGCGAATCCGGGTACCGTCAACCATGGGCCCTATACTTGTTTCAAGGTATCGGTCTGCCTCACCCCAACAATAGTCCGCCATAATCGTACCATTGAAGCGCAAGCGCAACTGATCATTTTCTGACTTGAAAAGTAAACCATTATCCCAGTAGGATTTTAGTTCAAGCACACCTCCATCGGCTTTATTGTCCTTGACCGTGTCGCTTTGCGCCCCTGAATTTTCGGTTACAGGTGCTGCGGTCGGCTGGCGTTCTGGAGCAATGGATTCCTGCTCCTTGTAGCCCTTCAATTCCTTGCGTAACGTTTCCACTTCATCCTGCAATGCCTGCATTTGTTGCTGCATCTGTTGTACAGTGGCTTCGAGGGATGATGTATCGCCCCCATCAGCCCCTGCAGTGAAAACGCAGATCACGCCTGCAAAAGTGATAAATACAAGTCTGCGGAATCTTAAGAAAACCAGATACTCAATCATGTGACATGTCCCCCGACAATGACAGCATGTACTAAACCACATCGCAGGCGAGTTGCCTAAGCAGCATTTCCAGGACGGATAAGCGCTTGAATCGCGACGTAGCACATAGAGATATGCTATTATCTCTATGCAAATTCAGTATACCAAAAAGTACCCTGGAATTACCAATCACATTTTTAACTTCACCCCATACGTCGGGTGTTTTCAAGTATTTGGAGCCATCCGCATGCCCATACAATCTCCCAAAGAAACCTTCCCCGTTATGGTCGGCAGCGTCCAGGTCGGTGGTGGCGCGCCTGTGGTGGTGCAGTCCATGACCAACACGGATACCGAAGACCCTGCGAGCACAGCAGCACAAGTATTGGCCCTCGCCGAGGCAGGTTCCGAACTGGTCCGCATCACCGTCAACACTCCCAAGGCTGCTGAGGCTGTACCCGAAATTAAACAGCGCATCAACGATGCGGGTTGTGACGTACCCCTCATTGGCGATTTCCATTACAACGGTCATCGCCTCCTCACCAAGTCACCGGAATGTGCTACTGCCCTCGCCAAATATCGCATCAACCCCGGCAATGTCGGCAAGGGTAACAAACGGGACGTGCAATTCAATACCATCTGCGAGATTGCCCGCGAAAATAATAAACCCGTGCGCATCGGTGTGAACATGGGCTCTCTGAACCCGGACCTCATTTTGGACAAAATGCAGGAAAACACCGACAAAGACCTGGGTAAGGACCCCGATGAAATCATGAATGAATGCATGATTATCTCCGCCCTGGAAAGCACCACACTCGCGCTGGAATGCGGACTGACCGAAGAGCAGATCATCATCTCCTGCAAGACCAGCGCCCCCCTCCACCTCATCGCCCTGTATCGCGAACTTGCAGGCAAGACCAAACAGCCCCTCCACCTGGGACTGACCGAAGCCGGCATGGGGATGAAAGGACAAATCTGGTCCGCCGCCAGCATGTCCGTACTTCTCGCCGAAGGTATCGGCGACACTATCCGTGTCTCTCTCACGCCGCAACCTGGCGGGGACCGCTGCGAAGAAGTCTATGCCGCACAAGAAATCACCCAGGCGCTCGGTCTACGCCAATTTGCACCCAGCATCACCGCATGTCCCGGCTGTGGACGCACCACCAGCACCACCTTCCAGGAACTGGCCAGTGAAACCCAGGCCTATGTCCGTGAACGCATGCCCCATTGGCGCGACACCTACGAGGGTGTTGAGGCCCTCAAGGTTGCTGTAATGGGCTGTATCGTCAACGGCCCGGGTGAATCCAAGGCCGCTAACATCGGCATCTCCCTCCCCGGTAACGGCGAAGACCCGGTCTGCCCCGTCTTCGTCGATGGCGAGAAAATCGCCGCCTACACCGGTACAAAAGATGAACTCTCCCAGCAATTCCGCGACCTTCTCGAAGACTACGTACAGCGAAGTTATGCAGCAAAATAAAAACTATTCTTTATCACAACTGTTCACTACGCTGATACTATCAGGCATGCTCCTGTTCTTTGCCGCCTGTTCGCAAGAACAAGTGCCCCTTTCGCAAACACCCGATTCACCACAAATAAACACACCTGCATCCAGTACAGCCCGGCAACCGCTCCCATTGACTGACACAACAAAGACAGAAAATGAAACGGTTGTTAAAAATGAAGCGACTCTACCCAATGTAGTTATCGTCCTTATCGACACGCTGCGCACCAATTACCTTGACCTCTATGGGTATGAGCGGGAAACAGCCCCCTTCATCACAGAAATTGCCCGGACGGGTACGACCTTCAACCGCGCATTCTCCACTTCCTCCTGGACCGCACCCAGTACAGCTTCCATATTTACAGGCCAGTACCCTTATGACCATGGTCTACTCTGGGGATTCGCAGCGCAACGCGCACAAATCAGCAAGGCCCTCCCCCCTGAAGAGCGTATGATGCAAATAGACAAACTGAATCCGGAGCACAAAATTTTACCGGAGTATCTCAGCGATTTAGGGTATAGCACCTATGCCTATTCATCCAATCCCAACATAGGGCCCGAGATGCAGTTCAATCGCGGCTTCGACCATTTCACCCGCCAAAGCAGTAGACCTGCGTCCCAATTTGTCAATACAATCCTGAAAAATCAAAGCACGTTGAAAAAAGGCAGCCCCTACTTCCTGTATCTCCACCTCAACGACTGCCACGCCCCATACACACACCACAAAGAATTTTACACAAAACAAAATGACCCGAATGAATATGATATGGCTAAATATATAAGTGAAATCGGCTATGTGGATGGGCAACTTAAAAAACTGTACAAACAATTAGCCCTCGACAC
>CALAXS010000475.1 GCA_937895305.1 uncultured bacterium | reverse complement strand
GTATATCGTTAACGGTTTTGAGGTCGGTAACTTTGGGTTTGCCGTGGGTGAGGGTCCACCTGGGTATGTTGCCCCAGTATCTGTCTGAGCATGGTATGACTTCCCTGGAATCCGAGTGGTCCCGTGAAGCGGTGGGCCTGGCAATTTGCGCGGTGTATCTGGATTTCCTTGGCATGGTCTGGCTTATTCAACACAAGAAAACGCAGAACACGGAATCAATACCCCTGGCCGGAGAAGAAGCCACTGTAGATTCGGAATAGTCCTCAACCAAAGAAGTGGCTTACTTCTTCAGTGCTGTTCACTTCACTTTTGGCCCTGTCTACTGGAATCAAGTCCGGGCGAAGGGTCAATACCGGGCAGGGTGCAGAACGAATCATTTTTTCTGCGGTACTGCCGAATACGGCATGGGCTATACCACCGCGCCCATGGGTCGCCATGATGACCAACCCGATGCCTTCTGCATCAATGAGGCCAATGAGCTCCCGGTGTACGCTGCCTTCCAGAACCACTCGTTCCACATCACAATCCTCAATCCCGTTCGCGACCTTTTCCAAATGGGCATGAACTGTGGATTCCTGGGACTCTACCTGGGACATAGACAGTTCCGGCAGGAACGGGGTGACTTCGATGTGAGGCTCCACCACATGGGCCAGAATCAGTGTAGCGTTGTATTTTCTACAGATGGTTACCGCTAACGGCAGCACCCGCTTTGAAAAATCGGAAAAGTCTATTGGACACAGCACCTTGCTAAGGTGGATATCCACACTTCCCTGTTGTACGAATTCATATTCCGGGTGCTTGATCACCAGGACCGGCACCGGGGAAAGACGTATCAGTTTCTCGCTGGTACTGCCAAAGACCAGGGCATCAAATCCTGAGTGCCCATGACTGGCCAGAATTATGAGTGCACTGCCCCGTTTCTTTGCAACATCCACAATCTCGTCAATGGCTGAACCGGATTCCAGGAAAGTTTTTGCGGGGATACCCATGGCCGTTGCACGCAGGGCGAGTTCATCCAGTCTTCTTTTCGACACTTCACAAGCCAGCTGACTTACATGCTCAGCATTGACCTCATCCAGCGCAATGTCATAGATGACACGATCGCAGAGTGGTTCCAGGACATGGATAAAATCGATGCTGGCCCCTGTGTTTTTCGCGAAGGCTAACGCATAGCGAACAGAGCACTCAGCATTTGAAGAAAAATCGGTAGGTACCAATATTCGGTGAACGGCACTCATGACTACGTCCTCCTCCTGGTTAACGAGACACCACGTGCACTTACTATATTAACACGGCATAAAGCGTGCCAGTGAAAAAAAATCATGGTATACGCTAAGTACTGTCTGGTATTAAAGATAGAAGTACAAAGCCGGTAGGCAAAAAAGCATACATCGGTTTTGAGCAGTGCTGTATAGAGCAGGTGTGTCCTGATTCGCACAAAACTGCTTATATATCGTCCCGATTGATGTCCATACTCTTCATACGCTGATACAAGGTATTTCGGGCCATGCCCAGCATGCGTGCACTTTTCGCGATGTTCCAATCCGTCTTCCCCAGCACATCAATTATTAAAGCCTTGTCTTTGCTTCCGCTTGCGCCTGAATTCTGCATGGAAATAAAGGGCTGACGTTGGTGGGTCACTTCCGGGGGAAGGTGTTCCGGACGAATTACGCTGTCGTGGCAGACAACAAAGGAACGCTCTATACAGTTTTCCAGCTCCCGGATGTTTCCGTTCCAGGGGTAGGATGCGATGATGTCCATGGCATCAGGTGCCAGGCCCATGATCTCTTTTTTGAAGGCGGTATTGAAACGACGGAAAAGGTGCTCCACCAGCAGGGGCAAGTCTTCACGACGGTCCCGCAAGGGTGGTAGTTCGATGCGCACCACGTTTAGCCGATAGTAGAGATCCTCTCGGAATTCACCCGACTTGATCTTTGCCGTAAGATTGCGGTTGGTAGAGGCGATAATGCGCACGTCAACCTTGATGGGGGTTGAATCGCCCACCCGTTCGAATTCACGTTCCTGTAGAACACGGAGAAGACGCTGTTGCAGGCGCGATGAAATGTCACCGATTTCATCCAGGAGAATCGTCCCCCCGTTAGCGGCCTCGAAGCGGCCAACACGATCGCGTACTGCTCCGGTGAAGGCCCCTTGAACATGACCAAAGAGTTCACTCTCCAGAATATCTTCTGCCAGGGCTGAACAATTCACTTTAATGAAAGGTCCACCCGCACGAACGCTCCCCTTGTGCAAGGCCGCTGCAACCAGCTCTTTACCTGTACCGCTTTCACCACAAATGAGCACGGTAGTATCGGTATCGGAAACGTCTTCAATCAACTTGAAGATGTCTTTCATGCTGGGACTCTTGCCCACCATACCCCGGAAGATATGCTCCTCGTCCACTTCCCTTTCCAACAGGGAAATACGGGTTACATCACGTAGCACAATAACACCACCCATGTGGGGGCCATTTTCCTCTACCAGAGGCAGGGTGCTCGCCTGATAGACCCGTGGCCCACCCGGTGCCTCATTAATCTCCAACCGAAATTCAGTTTCAATGACCTGATCATTTACAGAGCGGCGCAGGGCATCCCGTGCGGGCATCCATTCACCAGAAAAAACATTGTCCAGACTTTGCGCAATCATCCACTCGGGATCGTGACCCAGCATGGCGAGGGCTTTATTGTTAACACGACGGACGGTCAGGTTCTGGTCTACGGTCATGACCCCTTCATTTACACTGTTGAAAATAGCTTCCAGTTCACGGCGATAGAGATCCATACGCGCGGCATAGGAATCCCGTTCCCGGGCCAATTCGCGCCTATCCAGAGCAATGCGCACAACCCGTTGTAATTGCTGACCGGTCACGGGTTTGGCAATATAATCAAAAGCACCGTGGCGTACTGCTTCCGCGGCAGTCTCTACATTGGGTTCCCCTGTAATCATAATGATGGAACAGTTCATGTCTTGTTCGTGGACGGTACGCAGGAGGTCGATTCCGGTTTTTCCACCCAGTACAATATCCGTCACGATGATATCGACACTCTCGCGTTCCAGCTCTTCAATGGCACCGTTGTAGCTGTCTACATTTACGACATCGTACCCTTCATCCTCGAGGAACTGGGAAAAGGTCAACCGTAGTACGGCTTCATCTTCTACAACTAGAACACGTGCCATTTATTTATTCCTCAACCTGTGGGGATTCATTATTTTCTTTTTCAAGGGTCCAGTTATTGTCCAGGGGCAAATCAACATTAA
>CALAXS010000474.1 GCA_937895305.1 uncultured bacterium | reverse complement strand
CCCCGACAATGCTAAAGCCTGCACGATAAAAAATAATTCCGATCAAGGGGAGTCTATTAAGCCAATGCGGTATAACCAAAAACCCACTCGACCGATACCGAGTATAGTGTACAATACAATGTTTTTTCTGTGCAATTCAGCGCATCTGTATTTCTTGTGGCCAATTTTGGATACCGGCTTTTCGTACTTTGGTGTATTTTCGTCACAGGTATATCGCACTTACGGGTAGGAACCCAATTTCCTCTGTGCTATACTTTTGTCCTCTGATTCCAAGCATATACCCGAGGGGATACTCCAGTGATAGCACCCAAGGCCCTGGAAAAAATTCGTCGTCGTGTGGACAAGCTCCGCGACTGGCGTTATGAAGTTATTGCGCAGGTTCCCCTCGCTATGGCAGCGACGCTGGAACATTACCGAACCCCGCCGGAAACGCTGGATTATCAGCCCGCGCCTGTGGGTACGGAGTGGGGTAGGGATGCCTCCACCACCTGGTTCCGGGGTAGCGTCGAGATTCCCAAATCCGCCAAGGGTAAGCGGGTCTATTATCGCCAGGAGTCCTATGCAGAGAAGATGCTTTTTGTGGACGGCAAGGCCTGGTCCGGGTTAAACATCAAGCACCACGAGGCCCTGCTCACCCCCAACGCCAAGGGGGGCGAGGCCTATGCCATCCACGTAGAGGCTTATACGGGCCATCAGATACCGGGTAATGACCCCTATCAGGAGGGCACCTTTAACCACCAGTTCTGCGGTTTTCCCGGACATGAACCACCTCACACGCTGGAGTCGTCGGAGCTGGTCATTGAACGTACCGAGACTACCGCGTTTTTTTATGAGGCTGACACGCTGTATCGTACAGTACTGATTCTGGATGAGCACAGCCGTCGTCGTGCGGTTATCATTGATGTGCTTTCTGCTGCTTTCGATTGCATCCCCGTGCACTGGAAAGACACTGCGGAACTGGAAGCTGCGGTAACGGAGGCTCGTAAAAAAATCGTGCCGCTCCTCGAAGCGAAGAATGCAAGTTCCATGCCCACCGTCTCTATCGTGGGTCACGCCCACATCGACATCGCCTGGCTCTGGCCTGTGCGCGAATCCATCCGCAAGGGCGCGCGGTCCTTCTCTACCGTGCTCGGGCTGATGTACGACTACCCGGAGCTGCACTTCCAACAGTCCCAGCCCTGGCTCTATGCCGGGATGGAAGAACACTACCCGGACATCTTGCGTCGTATTCAGAAGCGCGTAAAGGAAGGTCGCTGGGAACCCAACGGTGGTATGTGGGTCGAGGCGGATTGTAATGTTACGGGTGGTGAGTCCCTCGTGCGTCAATTTCTCGAAGGGCGCAAGGCGACGCAGCAGTATTTCGGGTACAGCGGCGACACCCTGTGGCTGCCCGATGTCTTTGGCTATTCCGCCGCGTTGCCCCAGATTCTACAGGGCTGCGGCATCAAAAATTTTGTTACGTCCAAGATTAACTGGAACGACACCAATGTTTTTCCCCACGATACTTTCTGGTGGGAAGGCATCGACGGCAGCCGCATCTTCGCCCATTACATTCTCACGCGCGATGGCGGGTATAACGCGGAAGTGCTGCCCAATATTCTCAATGACACCTGGCAACATGTGCAGCACAAAGAACTGCTGGATACGACCCTCGCGTCGGTGGGCTATGGCGATGGTGGTGGTGGACCCACGCGCGAGATGGCGGAACATGCCCGGCGCATGATCGACCTGGAAGGGTGCCCCAAAACCGAATGGGTGAATGTATCTGAGTTCCTGAAAACGCTCCAGCAAAAACGTGACGATTGGCCCGACTGGGTGGGTGAGTTGTACCTGGAAATTCATCGCGGTACCTACACCACCCAGGCGAAAACCAAACGCTATAACCGCAAGTTGGAATTGCTGCTCCGCGAGGTGGAGTTGTATTCTGTCATGGCCCAGCCCCTGGGCTACGAATATCCTGCGGATGCGTTGCAGGGCCACTGGCGTACCTTGCTCACCAACCAGTTTCATGACATCATCCCCGGTTCTTCCATTCATACCGTATACAAAACCGCAGAGGCCGAATACTTCGCCATGGAAGCTGCGCTGCTCATCTTGCGTACCGAGGCACTACAATGTATGGGGGCGACCTTATTGCCCGATTCCGAACACAACGCCTGGCTGGTCGCAAACGCGCTATCCTTGTCACGCGAAGATATTGTGTATCTCGAAAACGCCAAAGGGGCCAGTGCCTGTGATGTGGAGGGCAAGGCTCTGCCCTGTCAGAAAACGGAAAATGGTCTTGCGGTCCTGGTAAAGACAGAATCCCTTGGCACAACCCCCATCGCGCTGCGCGATACGGAGGATGCCTGGGCATCGCCCTTCACCTTTAACGGTAAATCATTGGAAACGCCCCACTATAGTCTGCGTTTTAATGAGGAGGGCGCCATCAGTGCCTGCATCGATAAAGCGGCGGACCGTAACATCGTCCGTGAGGGCGAAGTGTTGAACCAGCTCTATACCGCCGAAGACTTCCCCATGTTCTGGGACGCCTGGGACATCGACCGATTCTACCGAAACACCATACAGCCCGTAGCCCATTGGACATCCCGTGAGGTGGTGGCCGATGGCCCCCTCTTTTTTACCCTGCGCACGGTCTACAAAGTGGCTAAGGCATCGACCCTGACCCAGGACATGACCTGCTACGTACATAGTCGTCGTATCGATTTTAAAACCCACGTGGACTGGCACGAACGCCACACCCTGCTCAAGGCTGGCTTCGCCTTCGACATCCTCGCAGACCACTGGCGCAACGAGATTCAGTTCGGCCATGTGGAACGGCCCATGCATGCCAACACCAGTTGGGACGAGGCCCGCTTTGAGGTCTGCGCCCATAAATGGGTCGATGTCTCCGAGGGCAACTATGGTGTGGCCCTGCTCAACGATTGTAAATACGGTCACGACAGCCTGGACAAACAAATTTCTATTACCCTGCTGCGGTCGCCCATGAATCCCGACGCAGAAGCGGACCAGGGGGAACACGAATTCACTTATGCACTATTGCCCCATGACGGTCCATTTAACACCGAAGCCGTTGTGCACGAAGCCTACGCGCTCAACCAGACCCTTACACCAATTTTCCTGGGCGAGACCACAGGAGACGGGCACGGTCTGGATTTCTGTAGTGTGGACAACCCCAATGTCATTATGGAAAGCATCAAGAAAGCCGAAAAAGACGACGCGGTTATCCTGCGTTGCTACGAAGCGGGCAAGACCCGCGGCCCTGCCACCTTTACCTTCGCCCGTAGCATTAAAAAAGCGGCTACCTGTGACATGATGGAAGAAAACGATGCAGCACTACGGATAGAAAAAGATGGCGTGACCGTTGATTTCCGTCCCTTTGAAATCAAGACGTTGAAGGTGTACCTGAAGTAAGCTACCCCGCTTTCGGTTTCGTGGAATAGAGCATGGCATCCAATGCTTCCCGATTCATCCAGTTGCCCCGTTGTATAACCCCGGCCCGTTTACGCGCATGGGCTATGTCTTCCAGCGGATTCGCATCGACTAAAATAAATGTGGCTTCCTTACCCTTTTCGATAGTACCCGTGCTTGCACCCCGTCCCAGATATTCAGCAGGGGTTCGCGTTGCAGTTGCCAGGGCCTCATAAGGGGATAGCCCTGCTGCCACGAGATATTCCAACTCACGATAGATAGAGAATCCCGGTACGACCACGGGCATGATGGCATCGGTACCCGCCATGAGGGGAACGCCAGCGTCCTGAAAGGCCTTGGTCAGTTTTTCGATGAAGGCACAGGAAGGCGCCAGGTATTCATTCAGGTCATCCATATCAAAGTTTTTCCGGTATTCATTGCGTTCACGCCAGCTGGTGAGGATAGGGGCAGGTACATATTCTGTAGCAGGATTGTCCAGCGCTTTGTTCAAATCGGTGACCTGATCCAGGATAGTGTGATAGGCCACCAGCGTCGCCGTCACGCTGATACCCGATGCTTTCGTTTTGGCTACGAGTTCAGGAATGCGTGCTTCATCCAGGTCCTTCCCAAAGTACCCATAGATGAATTCCTCCAGGTGGACCACATCCTGCTTGCGCCGTAGTGCGCCCTCTATCCCCACCGACCGGACCGCATGGCCAATGACCGTCACCCCCATCTCATCCGCCTGGTCCATAATGCCCTCATAGGCTTCGGCGGGTACCTCGTTATAGACCTTGATGTAGTCATAGCCCTCGGCGACCTGATCCTTTACAACCTGTTTGCCCTCGTCATAGGTCTGTGGGTCAGCACCCATCTGCGCCACAATCGGTCCCGTGGTAAAGATGTCCGGGCCAGGGATTGTACCTGCACGAACCTCCTCCCGCTGGTCCAGGATAATTTTGTTCCCCTTCAGACACAACACCGTCGTCACTCCATTGGCCAGGTACTGTTTCAGGAAGATGGGATTATTCCGTCGACCGCCATTCAGGTGGACATGCATATCATGGAGTCCGGGGATGAGGTACTGTCCCTGTGCGTCAATAACCTGAGTGCCCTCGGGGACAACAACATCACTCACCGCACCTATCTGTGAAATGACACCCCCTTCCACCAATACCGTCTGATGGGCCAGCACAGTTTCCTCATTCATGGGGATAACGTTCACATCCACGAAGGCGGTCGCCGTGGGTGCTGCTATGGCGGATGCCGCGCCGAGTACCAGTATAAAGCCAGTGAAGCTATAGAAGAGTATTCGCGATATCGGTCGATTGAGAGGATTCATTTTACTAACCTTTGTGTGAGTACCTTGTTTACATCCAATAGGATGCAACAGGGTATGCAAAGGTTTATAGAGCACTTTGTCTTGTTTGCCTAATCAAGCAGTAATCCTTCGATCTGTTGAATAAGCTCGGGTAATTCCGCTTCACTGGTCTTCCAGACTATCTCCAGATCAACATCAAAATAGGCGTGAATAAGTCGGTTGCGCATTGCAATCATTTCAAACCAGGGAAGTTCAGGATGTTCATCCTTGTAAGTTGAATCAATACGTGTAGCAGCTTCGCCGATAATTTCAATACAACGAATTAAGGAATGTTGTAATAGGCGATCCTGAAAAAATTCATCGATAGCCTTTCCTTGAGTGAATACATGTGCTTCCC
>CALAXS010000473.1 GCA_937895305.1 uncultured bacterium | reverse complement strand
GCAGTTAGCCGTTTCTGCGCGTCAGCAACAGTCTCGCTCAACGTAACTGCAGCACTGGGCGTTAACAGGGTGCTCAATGCATTCAATCGCTGTGACGCACTGGGTGTAGGCGTAATGCCGAAGCCCTTGTCCTGATGATTCGCCCGAACACCAGCCTCGGTGGAATAGCCCAGTTGCGGAAAAAGTGCTGCCCGATTCTGTTGGGTAATTGCCGCAGCCTGCGCCATGCGGGCCACTGCTTGCTGAATGGAGAAGTTCCCGGCGAGGGCCTCATCAACCATTGCGTTCAATTCTGTCGAGTTAAAAGCCTCCCACCACTGGTCCGGTTCTGGTGCCGTAGCACCGTACAACTGAAATGCATCCGGCAGCACAAGTTCGGTTGTAGACCGTTCGGCAGGTGTGAAAGTCTTGCACCCGACAAACAGCACCGTGAATACCAGGAGCACACAGAAATGGTGCAGGGTTATATTCTTTTTCTCATACAAAACCATGCAGGTACTTTCAGGAATTGAGGTTACGGGCGAGGAAAACAGAAACACATTCTATCATCTATTGGAACACCAGACACAGTATAAGGTTTCATTTTGGAACTAATAATCGCAAGTATTCACCGATTTAATCATTGTCGCAATACGCCTGAACCCCGTTTTCATTCAATACCCTTTATCTACAGCATCAATTGACTGCTTGATTCGATTCCACTGAACTGGTTAAACTCAGTTGAGACTTTCGGTTAGCATTGATTCGTCTCCTATGAGGAGTCCCCTTCCCACACTATGCATGACATCCACCTATTAGCAGACGGCGTCGCCATCTTTGGCGTGGGCCTTATCGCAGCAAGAATATTCAAACTGCTTGGGGCACCCTCCGTTATCGGGTACCTCATTGCCGGTTTAATCGTGGGGCCTTTCGGTATGGCCTGGGTACAGCAGGAAGATGTGGAAGCCCTCTCCGAGTTCGGCCTTATCCTCTTGCTTTTCATTATCGGGCTGGAACTTTCCCCCAAGTTACTCATGGAAATGGGAAAAAGCCTGCTCACGACTGCTCTGATTCAGGTGGGCACCACGGTGGCCATCGCATCGGGCCTCGGTTTCCTGGTCTTTGACCTTGATGTAAAAGGCTCCTTTATCCTGGGGGTCATCGTCGCGTTGAGCAGTACCGCCATTGTGCTCAAACAAATCAGCGACCGGGGCGAGGCCAATACCCCCGCAGGGCGTATGACCACAGGGATTCTCATTATCCAGGACATCCTGGTCATTGTGGTCATGGTCTGCCTCCCCTTCTTTGCCTTTGGCGGTGAAGGTGACTGGAAGGAACAGATTGCCCCATCCCTCATCGGTATGGGGGGCCTGGTGGTCATGCTCCTCTTTGGGCGCAAGGTACTATCCACTTTTATCAAAAAGGTGGTCTACCCCGGCGGACCGGAATTCGTTGCTATTTTTGCGGTACTTGCCGCTTTTGGCGGTGCATTATTGGCCGGGTTGGTGGGATGGTCCTTACCTCTGGGTGCCTGCATCGTGGGGCTTCTGCTGGCGGAGTCCGATGCGCGTCATCAGATTGCCTCTGACGTGTTACCCCTTCGAGATGTATTCAATGCACTCTTCTTTATTTCACTGGGCATGTTGGTGGATATGCAATTGGCCATGGAACATGCCTTGTTTCTCAGTATAGCGATAGGGGCGACCCTGCTCGGTAAATCACTTATTACCGCAGTTGCCGTAAAAACAGCACGTTGGCCCGCGGCCACGGCCCTTCAGATTGGTATTGGCCTCGGTACAGTGAGTGAATTTGGTTTTGTGCTGGCACGGGAGGCGAATCACCTGGAACTTCTTCCTTCCATGGTCTTCACACTCATTACGGTTTATGTGTTGGGGACCATGTTTTTCGGGGCTATGTTGGTCCCTGTCGCGCAGCCCCTCTCCCGGCGTATCGTCCATCTCTTTGAAAAAGGCACCCTGACCGATGGGGATGTGGATAACGACAAGGACAAGCGCCATATCCTTATTTGTGGCTATGGGACCAATGGCCAAAATCTTGCGCGTGTTCTGAAAGCGACCCATATTCCCTTCAGCATTATTGAAATTGACCCGCGACTCTGTAATACCGCGCGTGAGGATGGCCACCCGATTACCATGGGCGATGCATCGCGAAAAGTGATTCTCCAACATGCCGGACTGGAAAGTTCCGAAGGGGTGGTCGTTGCTATAAACGATTACGAAGCGACTGCCCGGGTAATCACCAAAGTACGTAGTGTCCGGAAAGAGGTGTATATCCTGGCGGATACCCCTCGCGTGGAACACATTGATGATTTATACAAGCTGGGAGCCACCGAAGTTCTGGCCCAGGATTTCGAGACTTCCATAGAGTTGTCTGCCCATATCCTGAAGCGGATGGACATCCCGGACAATATCATAGCGTCGCAGATAACCGTGCTGCGGTCAGGGCGCTATTCCATGCTGCGGGATATGCCCATAGAACGGCAGACCTCGGATGAACTCATGCGGGCCTTGCAGGTCACAGCTACCCGGACGCATTACATTGCGGCAGATAGTATCGCTGTGGGCGCAACCTTCCGGGATCTGGATCTGCGTGCAAAGACGGGCGCTTCGGTCATTGCCGTGGTGCGCAATGGCAAGCCCTGGACCAGTCCACCGGCAGACTTCAAACTGGCCGCCAGCGATGTGTTGGTCCTGGTAGGGGGCCATGTGCAACTGGAGCAAGCGACTGTTCTGCTGGATGGCAAGGCGGGTACAGACTCTGAATAGGGCACGGCATTGCTGTGGACCTTTAGTAATTCGAGGACAGAATTCTCTCGTTCCCATGCTCTGCGTGGGAATGCATACACCGAGGCTCTGCCTCGGAAAACAGACGCGCTAGACCGGGAATGCTACGGCCTCAGTCCCGGCTTGGGTTAAGCATGTTGATGCGGAGATTCCCGTCTGCACGGGAATGACAAGGAGTATAGGTTTTCGTGTGATAGCGACTTGGCAATCTCTTGGTTCGAATGGCTGAAACTGGGGATGTATGATTTATTGACCCAAAAATAATTTAAACGTTAACACGGGGGTGTCGGGCCAGTTTTTGGGCATGGTTAAGGTCTTGCTTGCCTCATCAAAGATTCCTTGTAAATCGGCTCCCAGAACCTTCGTTGCAGCCACCTTCTTCTCGATACCCGTAAATGTAACGGTATCGCCGGGCCGTTCAGTCAGGTGCAGATAGAGTGCATCGTCCGTACGGGTCAGCGTTCCGGCACTCGTTGTTATGCCACGGGCAGCCCGGGTGCCATAGATACTTTCGCCATTGACCTCGAGCCATGCACCGATGTCGCGCAAGCGTTCTGCCAGATGCGCGGGGATTTCGCCTTCGGGGGTAGGGCCTACATTGAGCAAGAGGTTACCACCGCGACTCACCACGTCGACCAGAGTACGAATTAACTCTGCGCTGCTCTTGGGCTCCCCATCGTCTTTGCGATAGCCCCAGCTTGTACCGATGGTGAGGCAGGCTTCCCAGGGACGGATGGCCTTGGCTTCGGTGTCGGTCTTCGTCCCGATCTCGCTCATCTGTTCGCGGGTATAGAAATCCGCCAGGGGCGTCACACCGCGCACGCCTTTGCCGAGGCGGTCATTGATCAGGGCATCGGGTTGCAGCTCACGAATCATGTGCACCAGTTCCGCTGCACGCCAGGTTTCCTCCGGGTGGTCCCATTCACCGTCAAACCACAGGCCATCGATAGGGCCGTAGTTCGTGCAGAGTTCGCGCACCTGACCGAACATAAATTCATCGATGTATTTCGGTAAATCGGCCTTGAAGTCAGGTTGATACCAGTCGAGAACAGAATAGTAAAAGGAGAGCTTCAACTCCTTCGCGCGGGCTGCGGTAATGAGTTCCTTCACGATGTCACGTTTCGCGACACGGTCCACGGAATCGTAATCGGTGAGGGCACTGTCGAACATGGAGAAGCCTTCATGGTGCTTACTGGTAAAGGTCATGTACTTCGCCCCCGCTTCCTCCACCAATGTCATCCAGGCATCTGCATCAAACTTCGTCGGGTTAAACTGGTCGGCATACTTTGCGTAGGTCTCGACAGGGATTGCTTCGTTCTCCATGGCCCAGGAAGTATAAGCACCTTTGCTGTTGGTACCGTGGAGTGCATAGAGCCCCCAATGCACGAAGATGCCGAACTTGGCATCCTCGAACCAGGTGGTGTCCGCGCGGGTTTCCTGTTTCAGTTCCGCTGCGTCCTTTGTTCCATGGTCAATGATGCCGGGCTGGCGATACCAACTTGCCAGAAGCGCATGAAGTTCACCCGAAAACGTGCGTGATTTTATATCCATCCAGGTCAATTGATCGCCTACAGCATAATAGAGGTGTGTATTACCCTCAATCTCGACCAATGCCGGGTCGGACGCATTGATGCCTTCATCCAGCCCCTCGGGTGACAGCACCGGGTTGGCACTGCTGAGTTCCCAGTGATACAGGTCCCTGGACCGGGTTAGATAGGTCTCGTAATAATGGCGGGGCGCTCGATTCTCCAGATAGAAGACATAGTAATAACCATCGGCATAATGGATGTCCGGGCAGGCGGTGTAGCGGTCCAGACCAAAGCTCGCATCAGGGAGCTTGGTCCAGGTCTGTAAATCCGGTGAGCTGGCAAACTTGGTAGTGAATCCGGGATAGCGACTATCATTGCTTTCATAAGCGAGCACATAGCCGTCGGGGCCTTTACACATGGAGCTGTTGAAGAGGTGCTCCTTCTCCTGCTCAATAATGACGCTCTGCTCCCAGGTCTTCAGGTCACTGGAGCTGAAGAGGGTCACGTCGTTCCAGTTGTTTTCC
>CALAXS010000472.1 GCA_937895305.1 uncultured bacterium | reverse complement strand
CAGGTATTCTGATAAGTGATGCGCGGCCCTTGTCGCTGCAAGCGCTGGGTTAATTGCTGGAAGACGCAGGTTGCCACTATGTTTCGCTGCGACGAAAACGGCAAGGACATTCGGCAGGTCTCTGGCAACACTGAACACGACAATACACCCTGGGTCATGCCGGACGGACGAATCCTTTATACACGCTGGGAATACGTTGATCGCAGTCAGGTAGACTTCCACCAGCTGTGGACCATGAATCCCGACGGAAGCAACCAGGCGATCTACTACGGCAATATGCATCCCGGCACGCTTATGATCGATGCCAAGCCTATACCGGGTACGGACCAGGTCGCAGCTTCGTTCAGCCCTGGCCATGGTCGCAATGAACACCAGGGCCCCATCGGTCTTGTGCACGCCCTACAAGGCCCCGATGCCCTTTCGAGTTCGCTTATACCGAACCCCAAGCAGCATGTGAAGGATCCGTATCCCTTGTCAGAAGACTGCTTCCTCGCGGCACGAGGTAGGCACCTTATCGTGATGGACGGTGAGGGGGACACGGACGTTATCTACAAGTTTACAGGTGAGGGTAGCATTCATGAACCGCGCCCCATCATGGCTCGGAAACGTGAACCCATTATTCCCACGCGAACCAATGAGGAAAAACTGAACGGCGAACTTATCCTCATGAATGCGCACATCGGACGGAATATGGAAGGCGTCAATGACGGCGACATTAAGAAACTTCTGGTGCTTGAACTGTTGCCCAAACCCGTCAATTTTAGTGGAGGCCCCGATCTCCTGTCATGGCTTGGGACTTTCACCCTCCAGCGGGTCATGGGCACTGTTCCTGTCGAGGAAGACGGTTCCGCCTACTTTGAACTACCGGCCAACCGCTCCTTCTTCTTTGTTGCCCTTGACGAAAACGATCTGTCCGTCAAGCGTATGCAGAGTTTCCTGAGTGTAGCACCAGGCGAACGACTCAGTTGTGTCGGCTGCCATGAGGAGCGTTACAGCACACCTGTCAGCGCGGGCCAGAATAGTATTCTAGCCACTCAACGGCCAGCCAGCACGGTCCGGAAATTTGAGGATATCCCGGATGTTATCGATTTCAATCGTGATATTCAGCCCATTCTCGACCAAAATTGCGTTGAATGCCATAACTTCGACAAACGCGGTGGCGATGTGTCGCTCGTGGGCGATCTGGGGCCCATGTACTCACACAGTTTTTACGCCCTCTTCGCCAACCTGCAGGTGGCGGATGGGCGGAATGGATTGGGCAACCAGCCCCCCCGTAGTCTGGGCACCTCGGCCAGCGCACTCATGAACAAACTCGACGGAAGCCACTATGACGTAACTCTTTCACCGCGCGATTGGCGCACCGTCTGGATGTGGGTAGAGAGTGGCGCAACCTACGTCGGCACCTATGCTGCATTAAGAAATGGGCAAGAGCAGGGACTATCGGGAACGGGTCATGTGTTTGGTGCACAGCGGGATGTGCTCAAGCGTCGTTGCAGTGAATGCCATGAAACCGAGAACCTGAGCAATGAAGCGGGCATGGCGCTGCCCTTCAATCCTCATAACGAGCACAGACGGGAGACCATCAATCGCCCGACTACGGTGCATGAACGGATTGTCCTGCCCAACGATCCCCTGGCGCGGTTTAGCGCCCATATTCTGCTGAATTTCTCGCGGCCTGAAAAGTCTCCACTATTGCTCGCTCCGCTCTCTCGTGAAGCAGGTGGTCGCGCAAGCTGCGGTGATGTGTTCAAGGACACGGACGACGCTGACTACCAGATCCTCCTTGCCGCTATCGAAGCCTGCAAAACAAGAGCCGATACTAAACCGCGCTATGCCACTTCCGGTTTTCGTCCTAACCAACAATAT
>CALAXS010000471.1 GCA_937895305.1 uncultured bacterium | reverse complement strand
CCACCCTGTCCTCCATGTCCAATATCTCTTCACTGGACTCATCCCTGTCCTCCCTGGGTTCCCTGTCTGAATCCGAAATATCCATGTCCTCACTATCCATGGACGACATCGATCTTGGTGATGTGCCCAAGGAAGGCAAAGAGAAAAACAGCAACGAAGACGATGATGGTGCAGAAGATTCACCCGTGATGAAATATGTGAACCAGCTCATCATGGAAGCTTTCCGTCTGCGCGCTTCAGATATTCATATTGAGCCGGCAAAACAGGAAGTTAAAGTCCGGTACCGCATTGACGGTGTTATGCACGTTATGCCGCTGCCCCCCAAACGCGCCCAGTCCGCTATCATTTCACGACTCAAGATTATGTCCGGCATGGACATTGCCGAACGTCGTGTACCCCAGGATGGTCGTATCAAGATGACCTTGGGCAACAAATCCATCGACCTTCGTGTAAACTCACTTCCTGCCGTTTTTGGCGAATCCATCGTTATGCGTATTCTCGATAAATCCGGCCTTATGCTCGGCCTTGGCCAGCTCGGCTTCTCCCCCGAAGTGCAGACCAGCTGGGAAAACCTCCTGGGCATGTCCACCGGGGTTATTCTGGTAACCGGCCCCACGGGTTCCGGTAAAACTACTACACTCTATGCATCATTACACTCGCTCAACCAGCCTGACACCAAGATTATTACTGTGGAAGATCCGGTGGAATACCAGCTCAACGGTATCAACCAGATTCAAATTCAACACAGCATCGGCTTTGACTTCACCCGTGCCCTCCGCGCCATTTTCCGTCAGGACCCTAACATCGTGATGGTGGGTGAAATCCGCGATAAAGAAACCGCTGAAATTGCAATCAAGGCGGCCCTTACCGGTCACCTTGTGTTCTCCACACTACACACCAACGATACCTCATCCTCCTTCACACGTCTCATCGATGTCGGTATTAAAAATTTCCTGGTTGCTTCCGGTGTGCGTGCGATTCTCGCACAGCGCCTCGTTCGCACCATTTGCACATCCTGCAAAGAAGTCCTGCATGATGTACCTGCTATCGAATTCGAGCGCCTGGGTTTTGAAGTAGATAGAGAAAATGTAGAGCTGTACCACGGTGCCGGTTGTGATAACTGCTCCCATACAGGCCATCAGGGTCGACTGGGTGCCTATGAACTCCTTATCACCACCGATTCCATTCGTCAGCTCATCATGTCCGCATCCTCCAATGCACTCATAAAACGCCAGGCACGTCTCAATGGTATGTCAACCATGCGTATCGATGCCTGGAAAAAAGCACTCAACGGTATAACTACTATCGAAGAGGTCAACCGTCGTACCCGTATCGACGAACCCCTCAAAGATATGGACGGCAACCTTTTGGTTCAACCCATCAACGCTGAATAGGATAAACAATGGCCCAAGAATATGATATGGTCTCCCTGCTCCGTATGCTCATTGACCGGGACGGCTCCGACTTGCACCTCGCAGTAGGCAATCCTCCCTGTGGTCGCGTACATGGCCATTTACAATACTTCGGTGATAACCCACTTTCGGCTGAAGATACCGAAAGCCTCATGAAATCCATCGCTTCCGTTGACAACCAGCAGGAACTGCAGGAAGTTGGTGGTACAGACTTTGGCTTTGCCTTCGAAGACGTCGCCCGTTTCCGTGTGTCCGTGCTGAAACAACGCGGTTACGTTGGCATGGTGCTTCGTCTTATTCCCCGCGATCTTCTTAGCTTCGAGCAAATCGGTCTACCCAACGTAGTGAAGGAAATTATCCAACAGCCCCGGGGTATGATTCTTGTAACCGGCCCCACGGGTTCCGGTAAATCCACTTCCCTGGCCACCATGATTGACTATCTCAACGTCCATCTCGACCACCATATCATCACCATTGAAGACCCCATTGAGTACTACCACAACCATAAAAAATCCATCATGACCCAGCGCGAAGTGGGCGTGGATGTGCCTACCTTCGCAGAAGCCCTGCGACGGGCCTTGCGTCAGGATCCCGATGTTATTCTCGTGGGTGAGCTTCGTGACCTGGAAACCATCGAAGCCGCTGTATCCGCTGCAGAAACCGGTCACCTTGTCTTCGGTACCCTCCATACCACCGGGGCTGTACGTACGGTTGACCGTCTCATTGACGCTTTCCCTTCAAACCAGCAAGAGCAGATTCGTACGCAGCTGGCAGGTAACCTCAAAGCAGTGCTTTCCCAGGCACTCCTGCCCAAGAAATCAGGCTTTGGTCGTGTTGCTGCTTATGAGCTCATGATATCAACACCCGCAATTCAAAACCTCATCCGCGAAAATAAATCCTACCGTATTACCTCATCGATCCAGACCGGACACAAGTACGGCATGAATCTCCTTGACGAACATCTACTGGCCCTCTTCAGAAAAGGCATTATCGCCTATGACGAAGCGGTCATCAGATCCAATTTACCAGAAGAATTTGAAGTATCAGCACGTGCACTCAATATGGAGGGCGGTCCGGCACCGCTGGAAGAACCCAAGAAAAAGTAATCTAAACCAGGACAAAGAACCTTACCATGGCCATTAAAAATCAAGAACAGCAAATAGGCGATTTGCTTGTCGAGCAAGGGGTAATTACCCCTCTTCAGCTTGATGAAGCCCTTCAGCGTCAGCGACTCACTGGCGACATGATTGGGCGTGTTCTTGTGTCTATGGAATACTGCAAAGAAGAAGACGTCATTGAAGCCCTCGGCGTGCAATCCGGTATGGAGCGCGTTGACCTGACCAAGCTCAAAATCAATGAAGAGCTAATCCGTAAAATTCCAGGCGATGTAGCCAAGTTCTATAACATAATCCCTATCCGTGAAGTGGATGGTGCCCTTATTGTAGCCATGGCCGACCCCCTGAACCTCCAGATACTGGATGATTTGGGCCAGATCACGGGCCAGGAAGTCCGGGGTGCTGTATCCAACCAGGAAGACGTATCCGCAGCCTGGAAAGCCAACTACGCTTTTGAAATTGATAATATCCATGAAATGCTTGCTTCCCTTGAAGACCTGGTAGGGACCAAGGAACTTTCCCTTGAGGAAATGGGTACCCAAATGCTGGTCGGGAATACCGATAATCTGACCGAGCTTGCACAACAGCCCGAAGTGATCAAGATTGTGAATCTTGTTTTTCTCGAAGCCGTACAAAAACGCGCTTCCGATATTCACTTCGAAACCTTTGAAAACGACTTCCGCATCCGCATCCGCATTGATGGACTACTCCAGGAAATCGTTTCACCGCCCAAAGCCATGTCCATCCCCCTGATTTCACGTGTGAAGATCATGTGCAACATGGACATCTCCGAACGCCGCCTCCCCCAGGATCAACGTATCGAACTCAAGGTGGGTGATACCACCATTGATATTCGCGTTTCGACATTGCCCGCACTCTTCGGCGAATGCGTGGTCATGCGTATTCTTGACCGTTCCGCTATCAAGATTGGCCTGAGTTCACTGGGCATTACAGATAAGATCCTGAAAATCATCGACATGGTTATCCATAAGCCCAACGGCATCATGCTCGTGACCGGGCCAACGGGTTCCGGTAAAACAACCACGCTCTATGGGTGCCTCGCCGACCTCAACACCCCTGATGTGAAAATTATTACAACGGAAGACCCGGTCGAATTACAGATCGAACAACTGGTCCAATGTCAGGTCCGTGAATCTATCGGACTGACCTTCGCATCCTGTTTGCGTGCTATTCTCCGTCAGGACCCCGACATCATCATGATTGGTGAAATTCGTGACCTTGAAACAGCCCAGATCGCAATTGAAGCTTCTCTCACAGGGCACATGGTGCTCTCTACCCTGCACACCAACTCAGCACCCGAAACCGTAACACGACTTCTCGATATGGATGTAGAGCCCTTCCTCATCACAGCATCACTGGAAGGGGTTATTGCGCAACGCCTCATGCGTCGGCTCTGCCGCGACTGCAAAGAGATGGTGGTCCCCAGCGAAGAAGAGATCAAGGAATTGGGTATTCCCAAACAATGGGCCAGTGACCCCAAACTCCGTGTCGGCAAATCCAATGGTTGCCCGGCCTGCGACTACCGGGGGTACACAGGTCGTACCGGTATCTACGAAATGCTGACCTTGGACGAAGGCCTTGGCGATCTTATTCTCGAACGCGCCATGGCCTTCGATATACGACGCTACGCCCGCAAGAATATGGGCATGACCACCCTGCGCGAAGAAGCCATACTTCAATGCGTAAAAGGGGTCACTTCCGCTGAAGAAGTTATCACGCACACCGATCACTTTGAAGATTAAACTGCAAGGAATATAACCATGCCAAAATACGCTTACAGAGCCCTGAATCGTGAAGGCAAGCAAACCATGGGTGTACTCGAATCCGATACCCAGGCGCTGGCTATTAACGATATTCGCTCACTGGGTCTATTCCCTACCCACGTTAAAGAAGCCACCAAGCGTGACGAAAAACGTGCCAGGAAAGAGAAAAAAGGCCTGGACGAACTCTACTTCGGTGGCGTAAAGCAAAAGGAAATTGTGACCGCTACCCGCCAGCTCTCCACCCTGATTGACGCCGGTCTGCCACTGCTGCGCTCTATCAATATCCTTATTGCCCAGCAAAAACCCAGTAAACTTCGCGACATCCTCAAAGAAACCGCCCAGGACATCCAGACCGGTACCACCTTCGCAGAAGCACTCGGCAAACACCCCAAACAATTTGACCGTCTTTTCGTGAACATGGTCCGTGCAGGTGAGGTGGGTGGTATGCTCGAAGTCGTGCTTCAACGACTCGCCCTCTTCATGGAAAAACGCGAAGAACTCAAACGTCGCGTTAAATCAGCCATGGTGTACCCCATCCTCGTTATTGTTATCGCTGCGGGTATCGTGTCGTTCCTGCTCGTACAGGTTGTGCCCGTATTCGGTGAAATCTTTGCAGAAATGGGGGCCGAACTTCCTGCACCCACGCAGTTCCTGATGAATTGTGGACAATTCATGCTCTACAAATGGTGGAAAATCCTCCTCATCATTAACAGTACGATCATTACGATGAAGCTATTGCTACAGGTCCGCGCGGTACAAAAGGTCATGGACCGTATCTCGCTCAAGCTCCCCATGATCGGTGATCTCGTTATCAAGGTCGCCGTTGCACGTTTCGCGCGTACCCTCAGTACCCTCATTACCTCCGGTGTACCCATTCTGCAGGCACTGCGTATTACCCGCGAGACCATTGGCAACTCCGTGGTACAAAACGCGGTCGACAAGGTGCACGATTCTATTAAGGAAGGGGAGACCATTGCGGCACCTCTGGACGAGACCAAGACCTTCCCCGCCATGGTGGTGAATATGATTGACGTGGGCGAAGAAACAGGCGCACTCGACATGATGCTGGAAAAGGTTGCAGACATTTACGACAACGAAGTGGAACTCGCCGTAGAAGCCCTCCTCTCCATGATGGAGCCCATTATCATCGTGGTACTCGGGGGGATTATCGGTTTCATCGTGGTGTCCCTCTACCTGCCCATCTTTACCCTCGGCGATGCCATCTCCGGCACTTAAACTTAAAACTATCCCACTACACATAAACACAGGAGTACACATCATGAAAAAGAAAACAGGTTTCACCCTCGTCGAACTACTCGTCGTCATGGCTATTATCGCCATCCTCGCATCCATCGCCGTGCCCAATGCAATCAGCTACATCCGTTCTGCGCGGGTTACTGCAGCGGTATCAGAAATCACCAATATCGAAACGGCACTCACCAAGATGATTTCCGATGCGGGTCGTGATTCGCTCCACCACCTCTTTAATTCCGGAGGGGTAGCCGCTAGTTTTGCCGATG
>CALAXS010000470.1 GCA_937895305.1 uncultured bacterium | reverse complement strand
ATGGTTCCTGCTATCGTAGACAACGAATTACGAGTGCTCATATTCCCCCGCGAAAGTATTGCGAATATCCGGATACTCCCGAAGGACTTTGATTTAAACAATATCAAGGTACTACTTTCAGGGCGACGAATCCTGATTAAAGTGGAGAACGCGCCGGATTCATATATTGACGCGGTCAGCGAAGGCTGACACTTGGCTGAATGTTGCATAGATTGTCGGGCTAAAGGAATGTATCATGACGCTCCACAGAATTGACGAGCTTCTTAAGAGGCGCCCGAAGGGTGTATTGGTGGTTCTCGCTCTGGGCCTGCTTCTTCTCATAGCTGTGATTGACTATAGCACAGGCCCAGACCTTTCCTTTTCGATCTTCTATCTGGTGCCCATCGCACTCTTGGCATGGTATGCAACGGCTTCGTTGGGGTTGCTCATGTGTGTCCTGGCCACCGCCACATGGTTCTTTTCCGACTTCCAGTCCCACCCAGATGCCATCGCAGTGCTGGTTCATGGATGGAATGCCTTAGTTCGTCTAACTTTTTTTCTAATTGTGTCCTCTCTACTCGCCAAAATGAATCGAAAACTCCGCGCGGAGGAAGCCTCGGCGGACACAGACGCGCTCACGGGCGCACTGAATTCAAGGGGATTCTACGAGCGTGTGGAAGCCGAAATGAATCGGGCAAGACGCTACAGGCACAAGATCGTCTTAGCCTATCTTGATCTCGACAATTTCAAGATTGTGAACGATACCCACGGCCACACAGTCGGTGATACATTGCTCCAGACGATCGTGCGGATTATTCAGGAGAATACCCGGGCCAACGATTTGGTGGCCCGACTCGGCGGTGATGAGTTCGCCGTGCTGTTTGTGGAGACTGCCCAGGATGCCGGAGAACAGGTTGCGGAGAAACTACGCCTGGCAATCCGAGACGCCATGACACATTCTGGTTGGCCCGTGAGTGCGAGTGTCGGGGTAGTTAGTTATACGGAAATTCCTGAGAATGTGCATGAGGTGGTTCGCTTGGCGGACGATCTCATGTATCACGTAAAACGTTCCGGCAAAGATAGGCTGGAGCATCGTACCTGGCCACCACAAGCGGCTGTTGAGAAAGTAACTTAGCCCACTCCAATCAGGACCTATTGTAAATTCATTCATATAGGTTACGAAGTTCCTCTGGGTCGCGAAACAAATTGGGGGATCGGCATCCATCATTGACCTGGCAACGCACGAGGTCGTGGACCGCTTCGACTGCCTCGGTATGCTCGTGCGCATCAAGTTCAATAAAGCCGGGACCATCGTCTATATTCCCAGCTGGACCCCGGAGAGTGTATTGATTGTGATATCCGGGGAGGATTGAGTAGTTATCGCTGTAGGTTCACCGAGAAGTCCCTGTCTTCTTCGCTACCTTCGGGGGGATCGGGGTTACGGCGTTGGGCCTCGAATTTCCATGGACCTTCCAGGGCACCTTTGAAGATGGTGAGGTCTTCGTCACTGCTATTGTTCCCTTTTGCGAAGCCCTCGTCGATGCTGGCGCGGCGGAAGCTTTCGGCGGAGTAAATGGTGGGGTTATCCATGTGACTGAACATTTGGCTTTCCACGCGAATTTGCTGGGTGTGCTGGTTATAAAACACGTCGAGGAGTCGACCTTCCTGGGGATAGTCGATGATAGCCGCGGTCTCGATTTCGAGGTAAGGGAAGTCGCCGGGAACGATTTCAGCGCGGTGCTTGTGGGTATGCCCTGCGAGGTGCATGATGACGTTGGGGTAACTTGCGAGGGTGTCGTGAAATTCCTGCGTACCAACGATGAAGCCGGGGTAGGGCAGGTCGAAATCGGTAGGGGGGTGATGG
The DNA here is from genome assembly GCA_937895305.1 of uncultured bacterium. Classification (GTDB taxonomy): domain Bacteria; phylum Hydrogenedentota; class Hydrogenedentia; order Hydrogenedentales; family JAEUWI01; genus CALAXS01. Next base: position 595 of record CALAXS010000470.1, on the reverse strand, counting down.
GAGGCGAGGATAACCCATTCTTCGGCTTCCAGGGCTTCCTCGATAGCGGGAATTACAAAGTTCTCAAAGTGTGCGCGGTCCATGACCCCGAAATAGAGGGGGAGTCCATAAAATGCGTCTCGTGCCACGGTGCTGAAGGTGATGAGTCTTACGGGTACATCGTCCACGGGCTTCACACTATAGGACACAGCATCGCTGTCCAGCCGTTTCGCTGCTGCCAGGCCGTGACCTGCGGGGGGGGTAGTGGATGCAAAGTGAATATCCACGAAATCCTGTTGCGACAGGAACTGGCGCTTCGCATCTGGAAATACAGGTCCGGCATGGAGTTCGCTGTAAATAATCTTCATGGTGACTGGATTATAGGGAACGCCGCTGTCGAGCAATACAGCAGGCGACCAGTCCATGGTGGGTATGAGGTCGTTGAGACCCCAGCTAATGTCGTAGAGTCCTAGAACCAGTGCTACAGGCGGGAGGAGCGGTGCGAACCAATCTTCCTGATTGGTCGGGCTACGGTCGATGGGAAAGTTACCGACGGACAGATAGTCGTGGTTTCCGATACAGGTATACCAGGGAATATCTGGATCGAGACCGACAG
>CALAXS010000469.1 GCA_937895305.1 uncultured bacterium | reverse complement strand
CTCTTTACCATGGGCACCAAGGCGTCGCGTGGTCATTTCCCCTACCGAAACAGAATCATCAGCGGCCTGAGTCTGGGCGTGGTGGTGGTGCAGGCACCGCCGGGAAGTGGTTCTTTACTGACGGCCCACAATGCACTGGAGCAGGGGCGTGAAGTTTTTGCGGTGCCGGGCCAGGTAGGCGACCGCAACAGCCAGGGCCCCCACTTGATGCTGCGTGAAGGCGCGAAGCTGGTGGAGTCGGTGGAGGATATTATTTCGGAACTTCCATTGGAGGGATTAGTCCCCACACAAGCTTCAACAAGCGATGAAGCATCGTCGGAGCGCGGGTCAGAAAATACGATTGCACCACCTGCCGGATTGAGTGCCACCGAGCAGGACATTTGTTCGGCTCTTGCACCGGAAGGTTCGTTTGTTGATGAAATCTCCATGGCGTGTCGTATTCCGGTATCGGAGACCCTGAGTGTATTGACCTTATTGGAACTGAAGGGCGTGGTGAAGCAGCGAAGCGGAAAGCGCTTTTCCCTAAAATGAGCAAACGTATATCATTGAGCGCACGCTTGCGTGCAGGGGAACGGGCACTTGCCCCGCTGGATTGGGCATTGGCCGCATTAACCCCGTTGCAACGCATGGGCATGGCGTATCGCTTACGTCAACCGCGCATCAAGGTTGATGCGTATGTGATAGCCTTTGGCAACATCACAGTGGGGGGCACGGGTAAGACGCCGGCAGTGATTGAGCGGGCAACGCAGGAAGTGGCTGCGGGTAAAACAGTCGCTATCGTCAGTCGTGGCTATGGTAGTGAGCGATGTGATGAACCGTTTATCGTTGTGCCTGGTGAAGCAGTTGATGGTCTTGCCAGTATAGCAGGCGATGAGTTAGCCTTGATTCGTATGCGCGTTCCTGAAGTGACAATTGTGAAATCAGCAGATCGTGTCGCAGGGGCAAGAGCAGCTATAGAGCAGGGCTGTGATACCATCATTCTGGACGATGCCTACCAGGCGGTGCAGTTGGAGCGGGATGAGAATATCTGTGTTGTGGATGCATCCCTACCCTTTGGTAATGGTCATATCATCCCCAGAGGTATTTTACGGGAACCGCTGAATGCGTTAGGCCGGGCGACTCATTTTATATTAACCCATTGTGATCAGTGTGATGACGTGAATGCATTGACAAAACAATTACAGCATTATAGCGCTGAAGCTTCAATTCGCACTACACAACATAGTGTCACCGGGCTATGGCGTGTTTCGGATGGGGCGTCATTTCCCTTGACCAAGCTGACGGAACAACCTGTTCATGGTGCCTGTGCCATTGCGCACCCGGATCAATTTCGTGCAACGCTGGAAACCTATACCCCTTTGGCTTCTTTTCATTCTAATCGCGATCATGCGACGTTCCTTTCCCCCACTTTGCCCGACGGTGAAATTCTGGTGGTCACGGAGAAGGATGCGGTGAAGATGGTGCAAGCGAAAGATTGGGTCTTCGCGTTGGGTATTTCGCTAAAGGGTTATTGAGACATTTATATTTCTTGTCATTCTTGTAGATGTTCAGATTTACTTTCTAAATGAAATAAGTTAAACGGTTATTGATTTATAGTTCCGCACTTTATATTGATGGCGCGTACACACCGAAGTGCATACGCGCCACCCTTGGGCAATGTCAGAAGTGCTTTGGGCACTTCTCGACGGGAGGGTAGGTTGAGGAGCTAACCTATTGCGGCTTCGCCCACTTCTCCGGTACGGATACGAATACATTCGGCCATATCAAGGACGAATATTTTACCGTCCCCGATTTTACCTGATTTTGCGCCTTTAATAATGGCGTCAATGGTGATCTTTTCGAAGTCCGCATTCACTGCGATTTCCAGACGTACCTTACGCAGGAGGTTTACTTCGATATCCACCCCACGGTAACTTTCGTGGTATCCACCCTGCTGGCCACAGCCGAGGGAATTAGTGACGGACATCTTGGTAACGCCTGCTTCGTATAAGGTTTGCTTGACTATGTTCAGCTTTTCGGGCTGTATGTAGGCTATAATAAGTTTCATTGTTATCTATCCTCTTTCTACGCTTTCGCTTTGAATGTTTTGCTTACTGGTTGGTGAAGATCTGGAACCCGGAGTAGGCTTCCATACCGTGTTCGCCAATGTCGAGACCAGCCAATTCTTCTTCTTCGCTTACGCGGAGACCCATGGTGTATTTAATGGCCAGAAAGAGAATCAGACCAGTACCAAAGGCCCAGGCAAAACATGCAACAACACCGATAAGCTGTGTCACTAATTGTCCTGCACCAGCACCATAGAAGAGACCAGCGTCCAGGTTGAAGAGACCCACAGCAAGGGTGCCCCAGGCACCGCAGACACCGTGTACGGTGATACAACCCACTGGGTCATCAATCTTGAGCAACTTATCGAAGATAAGAATACTGGGTACACAGATGACACCACCGATAAGACCGATGAGGAGTGCGCCTACGGGCGATACGCCATCACAACCTGCGGTAATGGATACGAGACCAGCAAGGGCACCGTTCAAGCTCATGGAAGCATCTGGCTTCTTCAGCATAATCCAAGCTGTAAACATAGCACCGATTGCACCTGCTGCTGCTGCGAGGTTAGTGGTTACGGCGATGTAGCCGATGGAACCATCACCCGTTGTAGTGGAACCGGGGTTAAAGCCGAACCAGCCTAACCACAGGATGAAAACACCCAGTGCTGCAAGGGCCATGTTGTGGCCGGGAATAGCGCGTGCTTTTCCGTCAGCACCATATTTGCCAATCCGGGGGCCAAGGACGATGGCACCTGCGAGGGCTAACCAGCCCCCTACACTGTGCACCACGGTGGAACCAGCGAAATCAAGGAAGCCCTTGCCTTCTAACCAGCCACCACCGCTAAACAATGCATTCCATGCCCAGCTACCGAATACAGGATAGATGAAGGCTGTGATTGCTACGGAGTACACCAGATAGCTGGCAAATTTTGTACGCTCAGCCATAGCACCCGATACGATGGTCGCGGCAGTTGCAGCGAAAACCGTCTGGAAAATCAGGAAGGTGAAAGGCCACTGCGAATCAAAGGTATCGCCATAGGCGAGACCGCTCAACATAAAGTTGTCCGTACCAAACCAACCGCTGGGGTTGGTGCCGAACATTAAACCGAAGCCGATAATAAAAAAGGCTACAGAACCAATGGAAAAGTCCATCAGGTTTTTCATAAGGATATTGACCACGTTTTTGGCGCGGGTCAATCCTGTTTCTACCATAGCGAATCCAGCCTGCATAAAGAAGACCAGGAAAGCCGCCAAGCAGGTCCATACAATGTTGATGTTATTTTGTAGTCCCTCAATATCCGCCGCTGTGGCTGGCGATGCAGCCTCGTCCTGCGCTAATGCGCCGGGGGTTAGACCTAGCACCAGCACAGCCAGTAGAGCTGCAGTGAGCATCCATTTATACTTTCGAAGAGTCATGGGTACATCCTTTCGTGATGTAGTTAAACAAATTGCCTCAAGGCCCTGAACCTACTTCAGGGTGTGCCACCGTAGAGCAATCGCTGTGCCAATAAATCTATACCTCTTGAAAAATATCTGTAACTGCATTCATTGCAATTATTTGCGCTATTTTTAGGCACGTCCTAAAACTAAGTGCACATCCGCTATATCAATGAAATCCTACCAACAGGTTACTTTTGGCAAGTCAAAGAAACGTTGCTGGTAGGTTTTCCCGACAAAAAAACACCCGAAGGGCTCGGGTGTCGTTTGGAAAAAAAGATTGGTCGGGTAGGGCTTAATCGGTCCAGAGTGCGTTCACGGCATCAATGGTGGTATCCGTAAGGACCTGCCCACCCAGTGCCCCCACGTCATTGCTTTGCACAATTGCACTATACCCTTCGCCCGCAGCGGCGTGGGGTGTTGGAATGTAGGTGCCCGGCCCGGCGAGCTGGATGATAAAGGTTTGAAGTGCCTTGGAGCGTGCCTTCATTTGTATACCGTATTGACTAAAGAGTTCAAAATCGTTGGTAGCGATGGCAATATCACCGATACGCAGGGTGTGCAGTTCCATTTCGTAGGGCTTGGTGGTCCCCGCCTCCTGGGTTGCATAGCGCTTGAGGACCGCCTCGTGCCAGACATAGGCACGGTAGAGGTCGGGCTGGTCAGCAACCTTCTCCATTTCGCTTTTTGCATAGGCCACTTCAGCTTCGGTGACCGGGCGTAAGGGCAAGTGAATCGTTTTTACGTTATGGATAAAGGGGGCTTCTTTTCGGATATCCTGGCTTGCGCCTGTGTAGGCTTCCTCCCAGGCATTCACGATACGACGTGCTATTTCGTCGAGTCGGTCCAGCTTGCGTAGTTCACGCATTCGGTCTTCTGCAGCCTGGCGGTATCGGATATGGGGTGATTGATCGCCCGCAGCGCCTGCCCAGCCCAGTACCACGAGTTCTTTGCCGTATTTTTCTTTAAGCGATTCACGGACCGGGTGCCAGAAATCAGCATTCACTGTGCTACGGCTTTCCACTTCCTGGGAAGGACACACTACATTGATGGCCGTGGCGATAAGTTTCTGGTCCTTAGCCCAGAAATAAAGGATTTCCACACCGGGATCGCCAGGCCCTTCAATACCGCGGAACCCAGGCACCGTGATATCGCCATACATCTGCGCGTGACCGTCTTCAAAGTAGGAACGGCGATTATAGCCCACAACCGCATTGCCCATCCCCCAGGCTACGGCCCCTTCCTGGCGGTTATCCCAGGCCTGCACTGCAACTTCTATTAATTGCTTGATGAGAAATTCAGCGTATGCTGCCGGCTGCATCACCCCCTCTTCGGGTATCTTGTAAATACCTTCGGTCATGACGGGTGCAGTATGGGTGTGGGTTGCACTGAGAATGAGCTTGGTACCGTCAAAATCGGGAATGCGTTGCGTGAGTCCTTCCCGGACACGCTGGTGGATGTCACCCCGAATAGCAAGCAGATCGCATGCGATGAGCAAGCTTTGTTCCAGGGACTTGCCCTGTTCTCTGGATTCGATAGCGAGGGCCTGAGCGGTAACTTCGGATTCCACCGTACGTGCGATGCGGGTACGTATCTGGCCGGCTACTGCAACGGGTTGATCGGGGGTTATGCTTATAGCGGCAGCACCGATATGTAGTTCCGCTGCAAATGCCCCTGAAATGCACAGGCTGGCGACTATTACCACTACCCATTGAAACGGAGTGGGCTTGCCAATTGTAGAAAAACACTTCATCTGATTTCTCCTT
>CALAXS010000468.1 GCA_937895305.1 uncultured bacterium | reverse complement strand
AGACGTAGAGGACGTGCTTCGGGGCGAGTTCGGTGAGGCGGCGAAGCGCCTTGGGATGGAGTCCGGCGCGGGGCGGGTCGAGGACGACGGCGTTGTTTTCTGCGAGGCCCGTACCTTCAATGCGCCACTTGAGGTAGTTCTTCACTTTGTCGGTGATGAAGGTGACGTTGTCGATGTTGTTGTTGGTGGCGTTGATGCGTCCGTCTTCGGAGGCGGGGAGCACAGTCTCGACGGACCAGATGTGGTCGACGAGGTCGGCACAAGAAAAAGCGATGCCCCCGGCACCCCCGTAGAGGTCGTAGAGGTTCTTGGGTGCGATGTCTTTCACCCAGTCGCGAATGGCCCCGTATAGTTTTTCGGTGGCGAGGGTGTTGGTCTGGAAGAAGGACATGGGGGAAATGCGAAAACGGAGGGCACCGGGTGCGGTATCATCGTCGAGGTGAATTTCTTCGTAGATGGGTTCTTCGCCATCGAGAAGAATGAGTTCATCGGCAATGGCCACATCGGCTTTACCGTCGAAGATACCGCGATAGACGCTCTTGGCGGGGAAGTGCTCGCGCACGAGTTCGACAAAGGGAGCGAGGTCTATCTCGCCACTGCGGGTGATGAGTACGACCATGCGCTCGCCGGTGTGCTTCGCCACACGAATGAGGAGGTTCCGCAGGATACCGTCGTCATTGCGATTATCGAATGCGCGAATGTCGTTTCCAGTGTACCATTCACGCACGGCATCGAGAAATTCGCTAAGCCCTTCGGGGCCAATATGGCAGGTCTGCAGATCGAGGGGATCGAACCAGCGCCCCCTTTTCTTGAAGCCGATGACGGTCTCGCGCACGAAATCTTTTGGGGGTGGCTCAGGGTATTGCCTGCGCGCAAAGGAGGGGTCGATCTTGTTGCGGTAATTCCATTGAATGGGCGAGGGCGTGACTTCAACGGCATCTTTCCAGTAGTCCCTGAACAGATCTTCCAGCATGGAAGCTTTATCTTTCACCTGTTCGGTGTAGGGCAGGTCCTGGTTCTGGCAGCCGCCACATTCGCCGAAGTGGGGACAAAGAGATTGCGTTGAAGGGTCCATAAATGTCATTCTCAGTAGGGTTGTTAAGGTCGTTCCCCGTGGGGGAGGCATAGTGTAGCACAGCAAATGCGGTGGCTTCTGCCTTGGTTGGATAGTTATTGATACCACTTTGTTTATGTTGCTCTACGGAAAAAACTATACACCTTGTCATTCCTGCGGAGGCAGGAATCTCCGCGTTTACATGCTTAGCCCGATTCGGGATTGAGGCCGTAGCATTTCGGGTCGAGCATGCCTGTTTTCCGGAGCAAAGCTCCGGGATATGCATTTCCAAGCTGGAGCTTGGGAACGAGTTCCAATTTATTTAGGACAACAGTGCAATGAATACTACGATTCAAGGTGCAGCGGAACGGTTGCGAGATGCGAAAAAGGTCATCGCGTTGACGGGGGCAGGAGCGTCGGTAGAAAGCGGCATTCCAGACTTCCGGAGTCCGGGGGGTCTTTGGACCACTTATCCGCCGGAGGAGTATGCGACCATCGACGCATTTATGGCGAACCCGGACAAGGTGTGGAAGCTGTGGTATGAGCTGGGTCAATCCTTGCATGAAAAAAAGCCAAACGCAGGGCACAAGTCCCTGGCCACGCTGGAGAGCCTCTGTCCGCTGGAAGCGATCATTACCCAAAATATCGATAACCTTCATCAGGCTGCAGGCAGCAGCCAGGTCATCGAGTATCATGGTAACGCCAGGCGAATCCAGTGTATGGACTGTAAAAAAGTTACGCCCCTCCCCCCCACGCTCACCGGACCGAAGGCCCCGCGCTGTCCCTGTGGCGGGCTTCAAAAACCAGATATCGTCTTCTTTGGTGAATTGATTCCACCGGACGCCATGACCCGGGCGGATGCCCTCGCCCGAACGTGTGATGTGGTGATTGTGGTGGGTACCTCGGCCCAGGTCTTCCCGGCCGCAGGGATACCTTTTATTGCACGCGAACATGGCGCGTGCATCATTGAGTGCAATCTGGAAGCCACGGACTTCACTAAATCCATTACGGATTTCTTTTTGGAAGGCCCATCGGGAACGACGCTGCCCGCGTTGGAGCAGGCGTTGCGAATTCCTTAAATCAGGGAAATAGTATAAAGAGAAGGGAGTTGGATCTTGCGTTCATCATATGTGGGTCCTAACTTGAGTTAGGAGGGTAAACGCGGAGGTCCCCGCCTACGCGGGGACGACAATTGCTAAGCTTTCCAGGCGATAGCCAATCCTGTTGAAATTTGGGGCGAGTCGCCTGAATACATTACAATGGCGTGGTCCCTGTTCTGTTGCGGGGCGGTATAGAGTCAATAGCGTGGAGACTATTCATGGGCACTGTAGCCATAGCCGTTTTATCCTTTTTCGGATTCATTGTCGCGTACAACACCTACGGTCGTTTTCTGGCGCGTAAAATATTCAAGCTTGATCCCGATGCGCTGGTCCCTTCTGAGCAAATGAAGGACGGTGTGGATTTTGTGCCCACAGCGAAGTCTGTGGTCTTTGGTCACCATTTCACCTCCATCGCGGGGACAGGGCCTATTGTAGGTCCGGCTATCGCGGTGTTCTGGGGCTGGCTCCCGGCATTGCTATGGGTGATGATAGGCTCCATCTTCATCGGGGCGGTCCATGACTTCGGCGCACTGGTCATGTCACTTCGTTCGCGGGGGCAGACCATTGGCGATGTAGCGGGGCGCATGGTGAACAAGCGTGTACGGGTTCTTTTTTTGCTGATCCTGTTTTTTGCACTCACCGTGGTCCTGGCCATTTTCGGGCTGGTCATCGCGGTCATCTTTTCTATCTATCCCGAAAGTGTGTTGTCCGTTTGGGTTGCCATGCCATTGGCCATCGCAATGGGCGTGTGGGTATACAAATTTAATGGCAGACTGCTCATCCCCAGCATCCTCGCGCTGGTATTGCTCTACGCTGCGATATATATCGGTGTGTACCATCTCCCCATTACGCTGGGCGACCTGCCCCTTATGGCGGGTCCGGGCACCGGGTTCTCGGATGGACTGGGTTCAGCGGTCGTCGTGTGGACCCTTATCCTGCTAGCGTATTGCTTCATAGCGAGTATCCTCCCGGTATGGGTGCTGCTCCAGCCACGTGACTATATCAATTCACACCAGCTCCTGGTTGCACTCTTCTTGCTTGTGGTTGGACTCTTCATTGCACGACCAGAGCTGGTAGCGCCAGTCTATACGACAGATGTGGCGGGTGCACCGCCCATTATGCCTTTTCTGTTTATCACGATTGCATGTGGTGCGGTATCGGGCTTTCACTGCCTGGTATCGTCGGGAACCACGTCCAAGCAATTGAAAAAAGAAACCGATGCCCAATACGTGGGCTATGGGGCCATGTTGCTGGAGGGTGCCTTGGCCGTGCTGGTTATCCTGGCTTGCTGCGCCGGACTGGGGATGGGCGTGACGGGAAAAGATGGTACGTTTTATGAGGGTGTGGGTGCCTGGAATCAGTATTATGGGGGGAGCTGGCAGGACATGGGCTTAAAGGAAAAAGTTGGTGCCTTTGTAGTGGGTGGCGCGAATATGATTGCTGCGTTGGGCATCCACATTGAGTTAGCCATTGGCATTATCGCCGTTATGGTGGCTTGTTTCGCTGCGACGACGCTGGACACAGCCACGCGTCTGCAACGGTATGTGTTGCAGGAGCTGGGCGACGCACTCAAGATTACACCGCTCACGAACAAGTATGTAGCGACTACAGTAGCGGTGGTGACGGGTGGTACCATGGCGCTGGTGCCGGGCCCACAGGGACCAGGCTCCGGCGGCCTCATCCTCTGGCCACTCTTCGGCTCTATTAACCAGCTATTGGCTGGGCTAGCCTTCCTGGTCCTGGCCTTTTACCTTATTCGGCATGACAAACCTTACTGGTTCATCATACCGCCGGCTATACTCATGCTGGTCTTGCCGGCCTGGGCCATGATTTATCAGATCACCCAGATCTTTTTACCCGCAGAAAATTACCTGCTGGTTGCCTTGGGTATCACCGTTGAGGGCCTTCAAGTCTGGATGATTATCGAGGGGCTGCTCATGTGGAATAAGGCGAAGGGCATTTTGCCGGAGCCGTTACCAGCATTGCAGCCTGCATTGGCTGAGGGGCCGGAATCTGAGGGCGGGCGCTCGTGTTAGAGTATCCAGTACATACCCAATTCCATCAGTCATTGCGAAGAGGCTCAGCCGACGATAATCTCTTGGCCCTAACGATTGAACCGTTACAAAAACCACTTCACACCACCTATCATTCCCGCCCCCCTTGTAATTCCCGCGGAGGCAGGAATCTCCGCGTAAACATGCTTGCTCAAATAATGCAAGAGGGCTAATCGTAATGATGGGGTCGTCGTTCTGAATTAAATTAGGAGGGTTTACCCGGTGATTCCCGCCTTCGCGGGAATGACAAAAAGGTCGAGGCAATGATGTACTTTTTAAATTATGCAACTACTGGAGAAATAGAATATGCGTCGTGTAATGGTGAATGAATATGGTGATGTAGATGTCCTGGAAATTTGCGAAGTACCCAAGCCCGAGCCGGGTGCAGGTGAAGTCCTGATCAAGGTCAAGGTAGCAGGCATTAACTACGCTGATATTATGCAGCGCAATGGTCTCTATCCCGGTGGCCCGGCCACACCCTATGGTGCTGGCTTTGAAGTAGCAGGCATTGTGGAAGCCGTAGGCGAGGGTGTAACAGCCTGGTCCGCTGGCGATGAGGTCATGTCTTTCTGCGATAGTGGCTATAGTGATTATGTCATTGCGCCACAGATTCAGGTCATGCCCAAGCCGGAACAACTGAACTGGCATGAGGCCGCAGCCATTCCCTGTCAATATCTCACGGCCTATCATGCGTTGGTTACACTGGGCAATTTACAGGAAGGCCAGACGGTACTCCTTCAAGCGGCGGCGGGTGGATTGGGAACGATGATGGTGCAGATTGCCCGTAATCTCGGCGCAAAGGTCATCGGCACCGCCAGCACAGACGAAAAATGTGCACTCATAAAATCGCTGGGCTGTCACCATCCGGTGAAGTATACCGAGGAAGATTTTGTTGCCGTTGCGAAAGATCTGACCAAGGGCAAAGGCTGTGACCTCATCATTGAAACGGTGGGCGGTGAAGTCTTTGACAAGAGCATGAAGTGCCTCAAGAGCCGGGGGATGCTGGTCACATTGGGCGTTGCGAGTAAGGAAATTAACGCCAT
>CALAXS010000467.1 GCA_937895305.1 uncultured bacterium | reverse complement strand
GCTGATGGGGCTTGCACTGCGTCGGGCCTATGAGTAGGCTAGTTCCTTTCAGTAATAAAAAAGATCAAGGGAGTTGGCTCATGTTCTATCGGAACGTGTTATTTGTGATGTTGTTGCTTATGTCGGTTGGTGTTCATGCTGATGTTGAAGCACCGCGTATCCCCTTTGTGGGACATGAAGGTCCCCAGGAGGCATCGTCATTCCAGGTGAATCTCCTGCAGGATGCCTGGGGTTTTGTTCCCACCCCAGATGATTTGGATGTGAAGCTGCGTATGGCTTGGGATGAAACCGGGGTTTATATTTGGGGAACAGTACTGGATGATAGTGTGGTTGAGGCCGATGGTGTTACGCTCATATTGGCACCCAGGGTAGGGGCGACGGAAGGGGTGTATCAGGAAATTCTGCCCATGGATAAATCTGCTGGTGCGTACACCGTGAAACACCACGTGACCTGGGTGCAACTGGGCTGGGAAGCAAAACAGGGCGACACGCTGGGGGTGCAGATTCATGTGGTGGATGAGGATAAGGATGGCAGTAGCAGTCGCGTGTACTGGTATCCACAGGAATACCATGAACGTAATCCGGAACGGTTGCTGGCGGTGACCTTGTCGCGCAAGGCTTCAGCGCCTGTGAATGCCCGGGCACATGGGAGCTATGACAAGCACGGCCAGGTTCTGGTACAGGTAATGGCATTGGCGAAAGAGAGCGGTGCGCGGGTCAAGGTGCGCTTTGGCGGGGAAACGACGAATGCGCGATTGAGCCTACAGGATGGCCACGCCCGTGCTGTTGTGCGTATGCCCTTACCCGATGAATCAGCAACCGATATAGCGGTATGGGTGGATGGCAAGCCACTACAGCCCGTTACTCTACCGGATGCCTTGGAACAACGTGCGCGGTTACTATTCGATATCGGTATCGGTCCGGAGACGTATATATTCACCGGGTCACAGTTTCCGACCTGTGATTTTAGTGAACCTGGCCTGGCCAATATGCTCTTTGGGCAGTATGGGGTGAGCACCACTTTTTATGATGCCGATTACAACAGGGTTTCAGAAGCCCGTGCACCTGGACGTTATGCAGCAGTGATTCACGTACATGGCGATAAGGGTCAGGAAATGACGCGCTTTCGCACCTTGTATCGTGCGCCGAAGGATATACTGCCGCTTACGGTACTGATGGATGGGTTCCCGGTGACGGCTGATTTTCCGCAGGCCATCGTCGAAGATGGTGAACTTGAAGTAAAGCAGGCCCGTTCCATACAGCAATACTTTAGTCGACATTACACCCTGGGGCTGTCGACGGACCAGTCGCTTGCAGTACTGATGGCGGGATTTCACGATGCGCAGCGCGAGGATGCTGTGGCGGATTTCACGACCGATGCACGGGCACGGGACCGCCAGTGGTGGTTGGGGCTGAAAAGGATACTCTATGATCCTGTGAGCGTCATGGATGTAGATTTCACATGTCCCCGCAAGCGTATAGCGGCACCATCAACTACCCTGCACAGCGGCACAGAAATAGAAGCGGGGATGGCACCCGGTACCGCTACAGCGATTGAAACGGTGCTGCGCGAATGGGAAGCAGACACGGACGAAGGTTATACGGTGGCGGTAGCGCGTAAGGGCGTTGTGTTTTTCGAAGGTGCCTATGGCGAACGGGAAGGGGTACCCATGACCTTGGAGACCCCCAGCTGGATAGCGTCTATCTCCAAGCTCGTGTCGTCTACGCTTATGATGATGCTGGTGGATCAGGAACTGGTGGGGCTGGATGATGAGGTGGCGAAATTCCTCCCGGCATTACGCTATGTGGAGGTTGAACGTCAGTTACAGATTCGTGACCTTTATAATCACATGAATGGTTTTGGATTGGGCTATGTCTATCCCGGCTATTACCCGGATCACTGGGGCGATGATTTTCATGATTTGGAAGAGATTGTTGCGGGGTACTATCCCCGCCTGGAAGTTGGAAAACGCCTGGGTTATAACGGGGTGGGCTATGCACTGGGCGGAAAGGTCATCGAAATGGTTACAGACGAGACCCTGCCTGTGTTCGCGAAGAATCATCTGCTGGACCCGCTGGGCATGGCGGGCACGGTGTTGGACGATGGTGCTGCACGGACCACGAGTACGGCTGGAGATATGGCGCGTTTTGGACAGATGCTACTGAATCAGGGGAGCTATGGGAAGTATGAGTTCTTCAGTGAGGCGGGTTTTTCTGAAATGCTACCCCGTTCGATTCAGTCACTTTACGGGATAGATACCCATGCGACCTGGGGTGTGGGCATGGTATGGATGGGGACACCGGGGCTGAGCAAGAAAGCCTTCGGCCATGGTGCCGCTTCCTCCTCGACATTCATCGTGGACCCTGAAAATGAACTGGTCATTGTCATGCTCCGCGATCGTGGCGGGAAAAACTTCGGAACCTATCACCCGAAATTCATAGAAGCTATTGTGGCGGGGTTGCCGAAAAAATAGTCGGTGGCCTACATGGAAAAAGGGGTGTGCATGATACCTGTACTGATGGCTTCCGCGAGCTTGCCATGCTGCTTGAGGAATGCGGGGGTATTGTGGCGGCCCGTGGGCAGGGCATATAGCTCGGCTTCGGGGTGAACTTCGATAAGCATGGCGGCCTGCGCAGCGTCGGGCCAGGCGGTCTTGCCATAGTAAAGGCGGATGTCGGGTTTTTTATCAACCTCGCTGAGTATAGTGAGGGGCGTAGGCAGTTCATCGGCCGCGAAATTACTCAGAAGTTGCTTTTTCCCCCAGGCGGCACCCAAGGTGACCACAATCAATTCGAAATAGGCTTTGGGTTCAGTGAAGAGCTTGTAAAAGTCAAAGACCGTTCTGAGCATACGCATGGGCGAGTTGAAGGCATTGACCTCGAAAGCGGCACCAAAGATGATGACCTGATCGAAGCCCAGTCGCGCACCCATGGCAAAGGCGATGGAGCCTCCCACGGAGGAACCCATGGATATAGCGCGTTTGGTACCCAGTTCGTTGCGTACCCGTTCGATTTCACTGGCATAGAACGCGAGGCCGCCGGGGGTGCCGTCAGGCTTGAGGAGAAATGCCTTGCGGTGGACATCGCGCATGAAAACGAAATTGGCATCGCAGTTAATCTGCTGGAGCACTTTCTGGAATTCGAATCGCGCAAGACCGGCGTAGAGCACATCCAGGCCACTGAAGATAAAGATGGTGGTATCGGCACCGTTGTCTTCCACACGCATATAATCAGCGTTCTCTATGGGTTGACTGGGATCTTCCTGAATATCCAGGGTCCCTTCTATCTCCATCTGCCGCTTGAGGTCGGGCATGAAAAGACTGAGTACGAGTCGGTTGACAGCATTGAGGAAAGTATTAAATCGTGAGCTCATCTGGCGTCCTTATGTGCTGCTTTATCGCAGTATGTGAATGGGGGGTGTTATGTGGCGGAAGCCAACTGTGCCCCGATCTTACACTCCGGGGATGGTAGTGTTACAGTTTAGGCTTGTAATCCGTGTTTGGCGTATCTAAGCCACCGAAAGACAAGGATTTAGATTTTCATGTGTAACTTTTGGTACATTGTCACAGTCATCCCATAGCAACTCTTATTTGAGTAATTTTCGCTTGTAGCTCTTTG
>CALAXS010000466.1 GCA_937895305.1 uncultured bacterium | reverse complement strand
AGAAATATGCCGTACAATATCCATAGATTCGTGGAGCACGCGTAGAACGAATAGCTCACCTTCATGCTCCAGGGTATAGAGGATGAAATGGCGTGGAGACTTGATGGTCGGCTGGCTACGCTTTCGACTGAGGGTGATGGAATAACTGCGAATGGACGGGCCGAGTTCGGTGCGTAGCTGGGTCGTGGGGCCTTTTGGGCTTTCTGCAATATCCGACAGTACTTGTTCGAGGAGGTGGGTGTAGGCGTTGGCCTGGTCCACACCGTATCGCTCTTCGGTATAGTCCCAGATAGCGTCAATATCGTTGACCGCGGATGCACTGAGCCGGATTTTAGACATGCTTCTTTTTAGCCCGGCGTTTCTCGCCACGCTTTCGGACATCGGCAAAGAAATCGGCGCGTTCCGCTTTGGTGTTCAGGGTGACGGTGCGCCCTGCATCAAGGTCGTCCACACCCTTTTGCACTTCCTGGCGCAGGCGTTCCAGTTTCAGGCGTTGCTCTTCTTCAAAACCTTCGAGAAGACGAAGCCCTGCACGCACTACTTCGCTGGCATTTTGATAGCGTCCCCCGGCCATCATTTCGCGAATGAACAAGGATTGGTGTTCGGGCAAGTTGACGTTTTGTGTGGGCATAGTGCTGTCCTTTTCGGTGACCTTCTGCCAGTGTTGCACAATTGGCAATTATTGTCAACATTGTGAGATGGTGCTGCACCGACCCTTCTTATTCACCCATCTCAAAGACCGCATCCACGGTCTCTCCGAAAACTTTGGCAATGCTAAACGCGAGGAGCAGGGATGGATTGTACTTCCCTGCTTCGAGGGCAACGATGGTCTGGCGCGTTACCCCGGCCTTGTCCGCCAATTCCTGTTGCGTCATTTCGTCGTGATCGAAGCGAAGGCGACGAATCTTGTTTTTAATGGTGGGTTTATTCGCCATGATTCGCCTTCCGATACAGCACGACGGTCACCAGCGCACGCGTGCCCATCACTAAAATATACCCGCCCATGAGCAACATGCAGAAAACCGGAGTTTGCACCGTCACTGATGCGTCCGGCCCCAGTATAAAGAACGGTGCCATGGCCAGGATGACCAGCACCAGCCAGAAGACGGAATACCCGGCGATGGTGGCGGACTTTTCGATTTCTTGATCTCTTTCATCATATATAATTTTTCCCGCCCGCTTCTCGCGCCGCCCTATGAGGCCTGCAAATCCGACCAATCCCATCAGGCCGAAAGCACCTGTCGCTCCAAAATGAAATCCGATGGCGTAGCCTAGAATCAAATAGAGCATCAGGGTCAGTACGAAGATTAATAACGTAAACCTTGCTTGTCGTTCTGGAACATTCATGATTAGCCCCTTTCTTTTTCGTCCTGCGTTTTACTCAATGGCAGAACTTCTATACATAATGTAATATATTTCATTCATGGTGTCAAGTAGTTTTGTCTATGCTGTCGAATTTTACCCTAGACCCCCACCTTGAGCACCTCGTTCCAGCGGGTGGTGTAGCGTTGGGAGAGGTGTTTCTGGCGCATGCGCCAGGGCTGGGTGCCACCTTCGGCAGCGAGTTTGAGGGTGCCTCGTCCGTGTTCGCCGTTAATCCTGTCCATGCATTTCATGAGTGCGCGGGAGGGTGCGGGGGTGGGTGTATTGAAGAGGTCGAGCTGGCTGCCCTCCTCTTCCGCGACGAGGCCCATGAAGTAGACCCCGGCGATCTTGTAGGCGTAGCCGGGCCGATAGATGGTCTTGAGTCCTTGCACGGCGGCCTTGACGAGGCGAGGCGTGTAGTCGGTGGGCAGGGCAAAGGAGACGGTGGCGCTGTTGCCGTATTGGCTGAGGCCGTCCTGATAGATATTGGTGGCCACGTGCACCTTGATAATGGTGCAGCCGCATTGCTGGGCGCGGAGCTTTTCTGCGGCGCGGGCGGTGTAGGTAGCGAGGGCCTCGCTTAGGGCGGTGTAGTCTTTCACGGCGTTGCGGAAGGTGCGGGACACGGCGATGACCTGCTTGCGGGGGGCCACTTCTTCGAGGCTGAGGCAGGGCGTACCGCGCAATTCCATGACGGTGCGAAGGCCGACGATGCTGAGGTGCTGCTGGATCCAGCTGTCCTTGGCGTGGCAGAGATCCAAGGCGGTGCTAATCTCGTGGCCCTGGAGAAAGCGCGCGTAGCGACCGCCTATCCCCCAGACCTTGCTCACGGGAAAGGTGGCAAGCACTTCCTCCGCTTTCGCCTGGGGGTGAAGTACGCAAACGCCGTTGTGTTGTTTGGAGAGTTTACTGGCGACCTTGGCGAGGGTTTTGGTCGCGGCGATGCCGGCACCCACGGGCATGCCCACGTGCTTCGCCACAGTCTGGCGCATGCGTTGCCCGTAGCGCAGGAGGTCGGCAACGGGCACATGGTGGAGCGACAGAAAAGACTCGTCGATGGAGTAGACCTCAACGTGGGGCGAGAATTCCTTGAGGACCGTCATGACCCGCGCGCTCATGTCCCCGTAAAGGGGATAGTTGGAGGAGCAGACGATGACGTTGTTGCGCCGGAAGGCCGCTTCCCAGGTGTGGTAGTGGGCACCCATGGGGATGTCGAGGTCTTTGGCCTCCTGACTGCGTGCGATGACGCACCCGTCGTTGTTGCTGAGCACGACGACAGGGCGACCCATGAGGCGGGGCTGGAAGACGCGTTCGCAGGAGGCATAGAAATTGTTGCAGTCAACAAGGGCATACATTATTTAAGATCTCCATAGACTTACTTTGACTGGAGGTCCACGCTCCGACTAAATGATGGGATACCGTTGGGGGGATTCCCAATCGAGTTGGGAATGACAGGAGAGGGAGGCGTAGATGTAAAGAAGAGGCTACTCATGGGTTAGCACCGATGGAGGCAGTAGGTGACTACGCCCCAGATGGTGGCTTCGCTTTCTTCATGGACCTGGATGGGCGGGTAGTCGGGGTGTTCCGACACGAGGAGTACCTTGTTGCGTCGCTTCACGAGACGCTTCACGGTAAAGTCGCCGTCGATCACCGCCACGACGATGTTGCCTAGAGTGGCCTCTAGCGAACGGTCCACGATGAGGAGGTCATCGTCAAAGATGCCCGCGCCTTCCATGCTGCTGCCCGCGACGCGGACATAGAAGGTGGCGGCCGGGTGGGCAATGAGATGTTCATTCAGATCGAGGGCCACGTCGAGGTAGTCATCGGCAGGCGAAGGAAAGCCTGCGGCAATGCGCGACTGGAGCAGCGGTATGAATAAGGGTGATTTCATGAGGCTATGTTATACTGAATATATGTTTAGTTCAAGGTGCTGGGCAGAAGAGGTGCGGGGTGTGTTTTTCTCCTGTCATTCCTAACTGCGAAAGCGGGAATCTCCCCGTCGCCATACTTAGCTAAAATCAGATCGATCTGCTGCTGTCTGGCCAGGCATTATCACGGGGAGACCCCTGCCTTCGCAGGGGTGACAGTAAGAGCAAGGCACAAATTAACTTGATTTCAGGCCACTCGAAAATCTAGGCTAGTAAGCGTATCTTATTCAAACGGGAGTGTCATTGTGCGTTATTTTAAGTCTTTTTTGTTTGTTTGTGTCTTTTTTGGGCTTGTTTGTGATTCCCGGGCCGCCCCGACCAAGCCCAACATCCTGCTCTATCTCGTGGATGATATGGGGTGGCAGGACACGTCGGTGGCGTTCTGGAAGGAGCGCACGCCGTTTAATGAGCACTTTCGTACGCCCAACATGGAACGTCTGGCGGATCAGGGGATTCGCTTTACCCATGCCCGTGCCCATGCGGTGTGCAGTCCTACACGTACATCCATTATGACGGGGCAGAACCCGGCGCGGCACCATGTGACGAATTGGACCCTTTATGCGGACAAGGACCAGTCGGGGGGCTGGGGGCCTACGCAAGGGCCACCGGAATGGCGCAAGGAGGGGATTCAGCCGGGAGATGTGCTGCTGCCCAAGCTCCTGCAGGAAGCGGGGTATTTCACCATCCATGCGGGCAAAGCCCACTGGGGTGCAATACCGACGGACGGGGCGAATCCGCTGAATCTGGGTTTTGATATCAACATTGCGGGTCATGCGGCGGGGGGACCGGGCGGGTATTCCGGGCTGGACAATTTTGGAAATAAGGAGAAGGGCGGACACACACTGCCCTGGGGCATTCCAGGCCTGGAGCAGTATCACGGGCAGGACATCCACCTGACGGATGCGACGACACTGGAGGCGAAGAAGGCCGTGACGCAGGCCGTAGATTCGGGCAAACCTTTTTATCTGTATCTGGCCCATTATGCGGTCCATGCGCCTATCAAACCGCACAAGCGTTTTATGGAAAATTATGTGGGCAAAAATTATGCCGGTACGGACCGTGATATCCCGCCTGCGGAGGAGAAGTATGCGTCCATGGTGGAGGGAATGGATGCGAGTCTGGGCGACATCATGAATCACATCGAATCGCTGGGAGTGGCAGAGAACACGCTGGTTATATTTACGTCGGATAACGGCGCGTTGAGTGCATCATCGCGCGAGGAAAGCCCTATGGGTACGGGGCTGAACACCCATTGCTGGCCCTTGAAGGCGGGGAAGGGTTCGGCGTATGAAGGCGGTACGCGAGTGCCCTTCATCGCGTCCTGGTGTGTGCCCGATGCACGGAATCCATTGCAAAAGGCGTTACCCCTTGATGCGGATGCGGTGTCTGCGCAGCCCATAATTGTGGAGGACCTCTTCCCCACGCTGCTGGGTCTGGCGGATGCGACGAACTTGATACCGGAGGGCTATGCGTTGGACGGACGTGATATACGGCCCTATCTGCTCAAGGAAGCGTCGGATGCTGCGCGTCCGCTCTACTTCCATTATCCCCATGTGTGGGGGCCACGAGGTCCGGGTTATGAACCGCATAGCGCTGCGGTTTATGGCGATTGGAAGATCATCTATTTCTACAATGACGAACGCTGGGAAATGTATAACA
>CALAXS010000465.1 GCA_937895305.1 uncultured bacterium | reverse complement strand
CAGCTTTACCCCCCAGATCTGTACCAGGAGCAGGTACACCACATTGCTCAGCATAAAAGCCAGCAAAGGACGACGGGGTGAATTGCTTTTCGTTGCGGAAATATCCATGGCAGGAAGTCTAATGATCGTAGCCCATGGTTTCAATGCCACTATAAAGAAAGACGTTACACCTGATACCATACGCCGAATCAAATGGGAAATTACCGTCTATGCTTCTTCGTATTTTTACTGGAATTCTGCTGTGTGCTCTGCCCTGCCGGGCGGATGTCAACACATCCATTGCTCATTTTTCCGCAGAATCCAAAGTACTGCAGCAAAGTTGGGATGCCCATGCTGTAAAAGTACGCGAAGCACCCATTCAATATCCTGTAGCGCATCTCTGGTTAACAGGCGATAGCCAGACTATTCAGCATGCACTCTTAAACGCACAGAACACCTGCTTATCCACCACCCTCCTGGCGCCCCTGCTCCTCAGCACCTGGTTCTATTACACCAATGACCATGACACCTTGCGATTGGTCATGACAACAACCATTCCCCGACTCTTTGAGACCTGTGCCCAGTGGGAAGATGAATCGGGTCTGCTTTCTCCTGGTGATATTGAACTACGAAAAGCCTTGCTCCGCTGGACAGAGAGCGAAACTCTATCCTACCCGGTCAATGACGACACCGCTCTGAATCAGATTTATGCAAAAGCACTCACTGAAACCGCGCGACTGTGTCGAGTCCTGGGTCAGGATGACAGCCTCTACATGAAAAAAGCGGCGCGGGTACAGGATGCCCTCCAGGCAGCAGGGGTATTGGACACCCTCTGCCATCCACAGGATCAGCAAATTCTCACCATGATAGAGGACACCCTGGGACTTCGCTACACCTGGCCGGGGGCCACTACCCTGGCAATACAATCGGGTATGGTAAAGGAACAGGGTGCCTTTCGCCTGCAACTCCCCAACCCCAAAGGCCACATCACCGTAAACTATATTCCAGGTGCAGGCTACCGCTACACTGTACCCAAGGGAGTAGCGGTTCAGATTACAGAGAAAGAAGGAGTCCCTGTTGTGCTTCAGCATGAATCGAATGACACAGCCCATGCATTACCCGAAGAAGTCACGGCACGACTCACTGCACTCGGCTGGCAAGAACGCGTCGGGGATAAGCGGGGGGTGTGGATCGATGTGGACCATCAACGCTTCTACATTCTCGATGGTCTCTCCCTCCTCTGGTCGCGCCAATGCGCCACCGCCAGTGCCGGGGTGGGGACTATAACCAATAGCCTGAAGACTCCCCCGGGTTGGCATCAAATCAGCGACAAATTCGGCGAGGGTTCCCCGTGGGGGCAGGTGTTCCGTTCACGCCAGCCCACAAGTGAAATATGGAAGCCCGGCCAGGACACCAAAGAAGATCTGGTTCTGACGCGGGTTCTCTGGCTGGATGGTCTTGAGGATGGAATAAATCGTGGCAACAACGCCGATGGGGTACTTGTCGATTCGAAACAACGCTGCATTTACATTCACGGCACCAATGGCGAAGCACGCATCGGCACACCATCATCTCACGGTTGTGTGCGCCTCTTAAATGATGATGTCATCCAGGCCTTTGAACAATTACCCGTGGGCACGCCTGTGCTGATTACGGCGACGCAGCAGGGCGATAAGTAGCGCAAACATGACAACACCCTGCCACGGGACCAACGCTATCCATTCCACACTGTAAAGAACGGGTACAAGCATGGCTCGAACCATCGCGGCCAGGAATGCATTCTGTGCAACCCCATCCGCTATTGCGGGGCTGATTTGATAATAGCCATCGGTCAATGCGGTCCCCCAATAACTCTCCAGCAACACGCTATCCCGAAAATGCCGAAGGACATCAATGTCCTCTGCCATGGGTGTGCCATAAGCCGCCGTTGCAATGAAACATGGCCCACCCCCCGGTACAATTCTATAGGGCGCTATGATGACATTGGCCTCATCCAGGTCTCCCCACATATCGCCTGTACCCTTATCCTGCCCCTGTGTTGACAGGGTAGACCATACCCGCGTGGGTGCAGTGGTTGTGAAATCGCCCCCGCTATCATAGTTGTAGATGACCGGATGGCTGGCCAACACATAAACCTCTGCATCCAATATGGGTTGATCGCTGAAATAAACAGAAACAGCCTTGGTATCGCTAAGTCGATTCGCGGGCAACAGGCTCAAAGTCGCTCCCTCATCTTCGGTAACCAGCAGCGACATAAGCGCGTATTGCCCTGTGCCTCCCAGCACCCCGACGGGTTCCTGACGCATATCGGCAATGGTGTCCCCCACCACCAGGCTTTCCAACGTTGGCGCCATCTGAAAAACAAACAAGCCCAATTCGTCCGCCTGTAAAAGATCGCGGCTAAAGGTCAATGTTACAGACTGATCGCCACCCGCTGGATTGTGCATGGGCAAGCTAATCTGGGTCGCATCCGTCGAAAGCTGTTTCACTTCCGCCGTCGTGCTGCTGTAGGTACTATAGATTCGTCCAATAGCCGAGAGCATGGTTGCCGCACTACCGGGTAGGGTGGAGGCATTCAGCCAAAGGTCCCCGCCATGATCCAGCAAGTCGAAAGGTTTATCCGGCAAGCCATTGCCATCCCCATCCAACGCATCATTCACCGCCTCAACCGTAATCGTACTGGTGGCTTCCTGGGCCAGCGCTTTGGCACCGTCAAAGGCACGGGCATAAAAAACCACCGTCTGACCAGGAATCAACACCAGACTCGAATCCACCGTAGCGATATAGGGTGCTTCGGTAATGCTTTCCATAAACTGCTCGGCTTTTACACCGACAATTTCATAGTAGAAGTCCACGCTATCGATAACATAATCCGTGCAACGAAAAACGCAGCTCACCTCCAATGCAAAGTCAGGGTACGCAGCGTCCACATACAACGTCGCACCATCTTCAGGCCATTGAATCGACATCTCCGCATCCTCACACGGGGGAATCACCGGCCCCTCCCCCTTCACCTTCCAGCATCCCTTCCCCCTCGCCCTCAGGAGCACCCTCGCCTTCACCTTCAGATGCACCTTCACCCTCGCCTTCTCCATCCTCAAGCAATGCAATGGCATACACTTCCCAGGGATTGGTGGCAACACCTGCCTCGCGAAAGAGCAACGTAATCACGCGAGTATACGGGTTATAGATGGCCTTGTACAGACCTGCGTCATCAGAAACCCTGAAAGGTTCCAGATACTCCCCCGCCGCCAAATCAAATAGTTGCAAGCCCAGCGTCTGGTTCCCCTGATCACTGTTAGAGAGAATCAGGCTCTGCAAATGATCTACATACCCGGCAACCCCGCCCAGATTCGTGTTCGTAAAAAAATCCAGTGGATTCTGACCCACACTAACACCCGCAGTCTCCCAGG
>CALAXS010000464.1 GCA_937895305.1 uncultured bacterium | reverse complement strand
TTGCCTGTGCCGGACACGGGCGACTATGTAGTCCATTTCCACAGTGGGTTAACCCAGGTCGCGGATAACGTGATTGACAAGGACCCGTATTATTATATTGAGTATCGGAAGAATTCGTATGCCATCCGCAAGGAGCTTATTTCGAGCATCGATAAGCCAGCATAATACACAACGATATTTTGGATTGCCCCGCACTGGACTGGTGTGGGGCATTTCTTTTGTGTTGACGGTAGGTATGGAGTGCTGTTAGCGTGGTTGGGTTATAGGTACATGGAATTACAGGAATAATCCCTTGAGAACTCTTATTACGATACTAGTGGTCAGCACCCTTTTCCCCATCGTGGGTACCACTGCTGAGACGGATGAACATTGGGCCTTTACTGCACCTGCTCACGTCAATGTGCCGGATGTACAGGGTGGTGACTGGGTACGGAGTCCAATTGACGCATTTGTATTGGAACGGCTGGTAAAGGAAGGTCTGCAACCCACAGCGGAGGCTGACAGGCCCACCTTGATTCGGCGGCTCCACCTGGATCTGACGGGCCTCCCCCCCACGTTGGCATCACTGGAGGAGGCGATGGCGGATACGGGTTCAGACTGGTATGAGACTCTGGTGGAGCGTTTGCTGGCATCACCGCATTATGGTGAGCATTGGGCACGGCATTGGCTGGATGCCGCCCAGTATGCAGACTCGGATGGTTTTGAAAAGGACAAACCGCGACAGGTGTGGAAGTGGCGGGACTGGGTCATTGATGCCTTTAACAGGGACAAGCCCTACAACGACTTTGTGGTGGAGCAAATAGCCGGGGACATGATGCCGGGGGCAGGTCAGGCGGAGCGGATTGCAACGGGCTTTTTTCGAAACAGCATGATTAATGAGGAGGGGGGAATTGACCCGGAGCAGTTCCGCATGGAAGCGCTGTTTAACCGCATGGATCTTTTGGGTCGCGCGGTGTTGGGGTTAACGGTGCAGTGTGCCCAGTGTCATACCCATAAATATGATCCGCTGACGCATAGTGAGTATTTCGAGATGATGTCCATGCTGAACAACAACCATGAAGCTGTCATGGTCACGTATTCGGAGGCGGAGCTGGCGCAGCGGGAGCAACTCCTGTCGATGATTACGACCTTGGAAGATGGAATCAAGGAGGAACATAGCCATTGGGAAAGTCTACTGCAGGACTGGATGACCAAGGCCAAGAAAGAGGTGGAGCCGGAATGGGAAGTGCTGGAATTTGAGTTTGATGACTCTTCTTTAGGGGGTCAGAAATTTACCCCGCAAGAGGACGGCTCTTATCTGGCAGAGGGGTATGCGCCTACACGTTTTAGCCCCAAGATGACAACGACCTCTACACTGCCAGAAATCACGGCGGTGAAGCTGGACTTGTTAACGGATCAGAATTTGCCGGGGGGTGGTCCTGGACGTTCGATTTACGGGACTTGCGCGCTTAGTGAATTTGAGTTTCGGGTAACGAAGGCAGCTGACCTGGAGATCGCAACGTTTGAATCGTGGGATGCCGTAAAGATTAAGTCCACCATAGCGGATGTAAATCCACCACAACGTCCTCTGGGGCCGGAGTACCCCGCCCAGGGTGTGGATAATCGCAGCACAGGGCCTGTTGCACTGGCCATTGATGGAAATAATGATACAGCGTGGACTACGGATATTGATCCGGGACGACGAAATCAAACGCGCTATGCCGTATTTACATTGGAAGAGCCGTTGAAGCTGGAGGCGGGGATGCGTATTGCCATTCGTCTGGCGCAGAATCATGGCGGTAACAACAGTAACGATGGTCAGACCAATAACCTGGGCCGTTTTCGCATATCGGTAACCGGAGACAAGCGACTGCCCAAGCAGGCGTTGCCGGAAAACATTAAACAGTTGTTGGCCAAGTCGGAGCATACGGAGGCGGAATTGGCAGCACTCTTCTCCTATTGGCACTCAGTGGATGATACCTTTTCTGTTGTCAATAATCGCATTGATGGCTTGTGGCTGGGACATCCGGTAGGGGTAACGCAGTTGGTTCTGGCGGAGCGGAACAGTCTGCGGATTACCCATCGGCTGGAGCGGGGTGATTTTTTAAGTCCAGCAGAGGGAGTCACTTCGGATGTGCCTTCCTTCTTGCATGCTATGGATGATGGTATACCCCGAAACCGTTTGGGACTGGCGCAGTGGTTAACTTCACGGGAATCCCCCACAACAGCGCGCGCTTATGTGAATCGTGTCTGGCAACGTTATTTTGGTGAGGGGCTGGTGAAAACGACGGCAGATTTTGGCGTACAGGGTGATTTGCCATCCCATCCCGCTTTGCTGGACTGGCTGGCAGTGGCGTTTATGGACTCGGGCTGGGCGGTCAAAGATTTACATCGACAGATTGTCCTGTCGAGCACTTACAAACAATCCTCACAGGTGTCGCCAGCGTTGTTGGAAGCGGATCCAGAGAACCGGTTATTGGCACGTGGTGCACGTTTCAGGGTGGAGGGTGAAGGCGTCCGTGATATTGCGCTGACGGCCAGCGGTTTGCTCAATGGCGATGTAGGTGGTCGCAGCGTATACCCCCCGGCTCCAGAGTTTATATTCAAGGCACCAGCGAGTTATGGGGACAAGACGTGGACCTTTGAGCAGGGCGATGACAAATATCGGCGGGGTCTCTATACTTTCCGGTTTCGGAGTGTACCTTATCCCCCGCTCCAGATTTTTGATACGCCGGCTGGGGATGCACCGTGCACACGTCGTGAACGGAGCAATAGTCCTTTGCAGGCCTTGACGCTATTGAATGAATCACTGTACTTCGAGTCGGCGGTTGCGCTGGCCAAACACACGTTAGCTGAGGGCGGTAATGATGACCGTGCGCGTCTGGACTATGCCTTTAAGCGATGTGTGTCCCGTGCGCCGGAATCGGTGGAGTTGGATTCATTGATGGCCTTTCTGGAAGCGCAACGGACACGGTTGGCGGAAGATGCTCTGGATGCCAAAGCCATCTTGCCGGGTGAGGAGGATGATAAAGAAATGGCGGCCTGGGCATTAACCGCGCGTGTACTTTTAAATCTGGATGAAACAATCGTACGGCAATAGTCGGGAGTTGATTGAAGCATGTTTATTGATAAACGAAATAAAGAACCATTTGCAGAATCCCCTATAGCGCGTCGCTGGTTTTTGCAGCAGTGTGGTGTGGGGTTGGGTTCTGTAGCATTGAGTTCTTTGTTTGGTAGTACGGCATCCGCGAAGGTCATGGATCCGCTTGCAGCAAGGGAACCCCATTTTGCGCCGAAGGCGAAGAATGTAATTTTTCTTTTTATGGCGGGTGCGCCGAGTCATCTGGAAATGCTGGATTATAAGCCTGCGTTGCAGAAGTATGACGGAACCTTGCCCCCGGCATCCTTGTTAAA
>CALAXS010000463.1 GCA_937895305.1 uncultured bacterium | reverse complement strand
CATACTCCCTCCAAGTGTTGAAAGAAGTATTGAAAACGTATCACGATCTGTCAAGTACTAAACCGCATGGCTTATGCAACAGGCTGCTAGGTCAGGATGTCATGTACCACATTGCCATACACATCCGTCAGGCGATAATCGCGACCGGCATACCGATACGTTAGCTTTTCGTGATCCAGTCCCATCTGGTGCAGGATAGTCGCATGGAGATCGTGGACATGGACGGGCTTATCCACCGCGTGCCAGCCATATTCATCAGTCCCGCCATAGGTCATGCCACCCTGCACTCCCCCACCCGCCATCCACATGGTAAAGCCGAATGGGTGATGCTCGCGACCGTTAGTCCCTTCTGCAGTAGGGGTACGTCCAAATTCACCGCCCCACAAGACCAGAGTGTCATCCAACAACCCGCGTGCTTTTAAGTCTTTTAGCAAGCCTGCAATCGGTTTATCCGTAGCAGCGCAATTTGCTGGAAGCTCCTCTCGCAGACCGCCATGTTGATCCCAGAGCTGGCAACTGGAACGTTTCGATGTTTGGGTGTGGTAGACCTGCACACAGCGCACGCCCCGTTCTGCAAGGCGTCGCGCCATGAGGCACTGCTTACCGAAAATTTCGGTTGTGGGATCATCCAATCCATACAGGCTTTGTGTCGCCTTCGATTCTCCATCGATTGAAAAGGCTTCAGGGGCCTCGGTTTGCATGCGATATGCCAATTCAAAGGACTGTATACGTGCATTAAGTTGGGCATCATTCTTACGTGCATGGGCATGCTGCGTATTAATTTCATTTAACACGTCTAATTGTGTTCGTTGCGTTTTAGAATCTAATAACGAATTCCCAAGATTATCGATGGGGTTATCCAGATCTGACAGCAGGGTTCCCTGGTAACTGGCAGGCAAAAAACTGGAGCCCCAAAGGGGAGCACCTTGTGCAGGTTGAGAAGGACTCAACACAACAAAACCCGGTAAATTCTGATTTTCATTGCCCAAGCCATATAAAAGCCAGGAACCCAAACTAGGACGTGAGAAGGTTTGCTCCCCCGTATTCATCTGAAGACAGGCACCATTATGGTTTATGTTGTCCGCTACCATAGAACGAATTACGCAAAGGTCATCTGCGCAAGTAGCCAGATGAGGAAACAATTCACTGATTTCCATGCCGGATTCACCATGACGCGAAAAAGACCAGGGCGAGCCCAGTAGATTACCGGTCTTCGTTCGCTCCAAACTGGGCTTCGCAAAGGGTAACGGCTTTCCCTGCTCTTGGATTAGTCGTGGTTTGGGGTCAAAAAGATCCACATGGGAAGGGCCACCGGACATAAATAGAAAGATGACTCGTTTTGCCTTGGGCGCTATCGTGCCCGTCTTCGCCAGACCAAAGGCGTCGCCACCGTTCAACACGCTTGCTAATCCCAGCACACCGAAGCCATTGGCGAAATTTCTTAAGGCTTCACGCCGGGTCATTGGTGATTTTGGTGCGAATTTAGACATAACTCATCTCGTTTTAATCTACAAAAAAGAATTCATTACTACAAAGCAGAATCTGTGTAAAGGCTGTAACTGCCTCTTTAGACTCTGGATAGCCCAGGCTTGTAAGTGCCTCCTCTGCGAGTGTCACTTCACTTGGAGTGGGTGCGCGCATAAACAAACGGCGATATAAAAATGCAGCTGGCGATTCAGCCTGGTCTGCATCCTTCGCAATCTTCGCAGCGGTCGACAGCACTAATGGATTGTTCATTAAGAACAGCGCCTGTGGCGCAACGGTCGACTTATTGCGTACAGATATGATTGAAGTTGGGTCGGCACCATCAAACAGGGTCGCATAGGTATTGAGATTGGACCGAACAGTACGCAAATACAAGGTCCGTCTTGGTGTAGCCACATCGATAAAAGCAGGCCCACCGAATGTGTGATCCAGCTCACCCGTGACCGCCAGCAGACTATCTCGTAGCGATTCGGCATCAAGCCTTTGGCGGTTCATATAGGCCAGTAACAGGTTTTCTGGATCGGCTTCTAATTGCTCCGCAGTGCCATCACTACCTTGCTGATACGTAGCAGACAAAACAATTAATCGATGAAGGCTTTTCAGACTCCACCCAGAATCAATAAAAGAACTTGCCAGATAATCCAGCAATTCTGGGTGGCTGGGTGCAAGGCCCTGCTTGCCAAAATCGCCGGGTGTCTGTACCAAACCTTTTCCAAAATGGTGCTGCCAGACACGATTTACCATTATGCGTGCCAGAAGATCCTGACAATCTTCGGTAAGCCAATGGGCCAAATCGATGCGACCACTTCCCTCGCTAACTGCCTTTTGCGTAGTACCCGCTAATAATGCAGGCATCTGTCGGGGGACTACTTTGCCCAGGTTCGCATACTCGCCCCGATGGTGAATTTGTACGTCATGAATACCGGCATGTTCTGTGCCAGGCACCCCGCCTTCCTGAATCCCTATGGCATATTCCAGGTTTTCTTTCAGCGTGTTTTCGTGGCCCTTAATTTCAGCCGTAATCCCTTTCAGGCGTTCCGAATCTTCTATCGGCGGTAACTGCAACCAAAAGGGCCCATTGAGTTCCGTTAATGCTTTAGTGCTTGCATGTAGGGGAGAATCCGTAGCGACTTGTCCTGCCGTAATACTTGCCTGGACCATAGCAGCAGCAACTTTCAATGCAGTCTCATCCTGTCGTCCCTCACGCACTTCACGCAGTGCAGCCCACCATGGCGCAAACAGAATTGGGTCCAGAAAGGATTCGCTGTTGGAACGATGTAGCCACCACACATCCGGATTACCCACTCCATCCGGCCAGGGCCCGTTGTTTTCAAACTGAGGCAATACTTCTTTGGCCATATCCCAATCTTGCCCGGTG
>CALAXS010000462.1 GCA_937895305.1 uncultured bacterium | reverse complement strand
AACAACGCTACTACGCCATGCCCAGCCTGCACCGCTGGTTTGCTGTGGCCAGCGTCATTTTATTGCTGTGTGTTATAGCACTCATCCATTTCGACCACTATCGACCCTGGCGTCAATATCAGGAAGACTTTCGTAAACGCGATGTTGCCCTGACCGAAACACGTATCACGGCACTGCATGCTGCAATCGAGCGCAAGACTGCTGTAGAAGTGGTGGAAGAAACGGCACCCCCTGAGTCAGCAGCGTCAGCGGAAGTAGAAAGCGACGCTGCCGACGACCCCTTTGCCGACGCGACGGCAGATGAAGCACCCGCCGATGACCCCTTTGCCGACGCGACAGCAGACGAAGCACCCGCCGATGACCCCTTTGCCGACGTGACAGCAGACGAAGCACCCGCCGCCGACCCCTTTGCCGATGCCACGGCAGATGAAGCCCCCGCCGCCGACCCCTTTGCTGACGCTACGGCAGATGAAACACCCGCCGCCGACCCCTTTGCCGATGCCACGGCAGATGAAGCACCTGCCGATGACCCCTTCGCGGATGCCACGGCACACAGCGCTGTAACCGTAGAACCCGTATTGGAAGAAGCAGTCGTTGAAGCACCCTCTATAGAAGAAGAATTGGACCAACTGTCCCTGGAAGACCTGCAAAAAGAAGTAGCTCTATTGGACCGAAAGCTCGCCCGGATTTCACCGGAACACATGAGCTTTGCAAACCGCTTCATCGGCTACTTTCGCGATCTGCCCATACTTGATCTGTCATCACCGACCTACAAAGTCGAGCAGCTCATCGTGCACGATAGCAAAGAAGATCTGCATTTTACCCAGGTGCCGCGCATTGACCGTTGCATGACCTGTCACCAGGGGATTGACCGCGCCCTGTTTTCTCAAGAAGAAGAACCCCTCGGCACCCACCCCAATCTTGACCTCTTTGTGTCGCCTTCATCGCCCCATGCGAAAGAACAGTTCGGCTGCACTACCTGCCACCTGGGTCGTGGCCGGGGCACGGAATTTAATTCTACATCCCACACACCAGCAGATGCAGCGCAAGAAACCGACTGGGTGGAGACTCATAGCTGGAAAGAAGACCACCATTGGGAAGAGCCCATGCTGGAAACGCCCTATCTTGAAGCCAGCTGTCTCACCTGCCATCGTTCCGAGACCCGTGTGCCCGGTGCAGAAAAACTCAACTGGGGACTTACCCTCATCGAGCAGGCGGGTTGTTATGGCTGCCACAGCATTGGGCATTTAGGCGAACAGACCAAGCGCGGCCCTTCGCTACAGTATCTTGCAGCCAAGTCCCCGGCCGACTGGGTGCGCACCTGGATAAAGGACCCCAAGGCGATACGTCCTGATACCTGGATGCCCCACAGCTTCGCTGAAGCCGGAGACAAGGATCCGGCACGGGCATCTGCCGAGGTGAGCGCCATTACAGAATATCTTTTCGCAGTGAGTGCGGACTTCGCTCTGGAAGGTGCAACACCCAAGGGCGATCCCGGGGAAGGTAAACTTCAATTTGATGCACTGGGCTGTGCGGCCTGTCACTTGTCCCCGGAAGAAGCGCCCCTGACTACACAGCGTGTAGATGCGCTACGGCGTATGAATGGCCCACACCTTAGCGGGCTGGCAGCGAAGACCACTACCGACTGGCTCTTTCATTGGTTGAAAGATCCCTCCCGTTACAATCCGGCAACTACCATGCCCGACCTGCGACTGAGCGACGAAGAAGCCGCAAACCTTAGCGCGTATCTGATGCAGGGCGATGGGGCTATGGAAGTGGAGGAGGCGGTCACAGACGATGCCCTGTTCCGCAGCATTCTGCGTGAACATCGTATACGTCGCGAAACCCCCGCTGCGCTGGACGCTGCGCTGGCTGCTATGGATTCTGCAACACTGCGCCAGGAACTGGGTAAACAGCTCATCGCCCATTACGGCTGTGCAGGTTGCCATCAGATACCCGGCGCAGAAGGCGATGCCCTCATCGGGCCAGAGCTGGATGCCTTCGGCGACAAGTCACTCCACGAACTTGATTTTGGCAAGCAGCATATCACCCATCGCAAATCGGTATGGCTGGAAAACAAGCTGGCGGACCCCAGGATTTTTGATGAGCACATCGAAAAAGAGGCCATCGACCAACTGCGCATGCCCCAATATGATTTCAGTGCGCAGGAACGCGAAGCCCTTATCACGGCCCTGCTGGGATTTCGTGCCCTACCCAAAGGCATGAAGCTCGAACGGAAACTGGATCCCCATGCCTTGGCTATCGAGACTGGACGTGCATTGGCACGGAAATTTAATTGTGCCGGGTGCCACGTCATGGAAGGCGAAGGCGGCGCACTCGCACCGATTTTGACACAGTACCTGAAAAAGACCAAGGGCTATGGGGATGCGGAGGCAGCAGCTATGGCACTGGCCTTTGGGCCACCCAACCTTCAAGGGGAAGGCAAAAAAGTACAAAGTGCCTGGCTCTTTGATTTCCTGCATACGCCATTGGTGATTCGGCCGTGGGTGAGTGTGCGAATGCCCACCTATGCATTTACCGACGAACAGCGCAATAGCATGGCGCATTACTTCAGCGCATTGGATAACGAGCCATTCCCCTTTGTATCCTCCGCCACACCCGATCCGGAGAGTCCACTATTCAAGGCAGGAAAACAGTTGTTCTCAGTAGAATATTTCGATTGTGGTAACTGTCATATTCAGGGAGATAAATTCCCCGAAGGTGAGCCGGATCGCTGGGCCCCGGACTTTGGTCTGAGTGCCCAACGCCTTAAACCCGCCTGGGTCAGTCAGTGGATGTACGACCCCCAGGTGCTGGAGCCAGGAACCAAGATGCCCACCTACTTTGACCCGGAATACTTCGACGATTCCGGGCCGGGGGACCTCCTTGGCGGCGACGAACACGAGCATATCAAGGCCATTTGTGCCTATATTCTGGGTATTGAGTACGATGTACCAGAGCAAGTGAATAGCGGGACATGGGATGCGTCTGGTATTGGAGGGGGTGAAGAGGATAAAATTGAGGGTACAACAGAAACCGCGATTGCAGCGGGTGACCTATATGAATAACCGAATTAAAGTGGAGGAGATAAACATGAAGAGCAAGAACACAACCTGTTGGATGGCTTTGGCACTGGTAGCCAGTCTGGTAATGGCAGGTACAGGCTATGCCGGATCGGTAACAGGCACGATTAAATTTGAGGGCAAGGCCCCTACCATGAAGACCATCGACATGAGTGCCGACAAGGGCTGCGTCTGTGACGTCAACAACCCGCCCAAGGCCGAAGCACTGGTGCTGGGCGATGGCCCGACCATGGCCAATGTATTTGTCCAGGTTATAACCGGGCTTCCTGAAAAAACATGGCCCGTACCCGAAAAGTCAGCAGAAATAACGCAGGCAGGATGTTTGTATACACCCCATGTTGTTGGTGTGCAAGTAGGCCAAAACCTGGACATACTGAACCCGGACGGAATTTTACACAATGTTCATTCTTTCTCTATGGTAAACGATGCCTTTAATCTGGCCATGCCCAAGTTCAAGACGAAAATCACAAAGGTCTTTGACAAACCCGAAAAAATGTTTCCCTTCAAGTGTGACCTTCACCCCTGGATGGCGGCCTACTGCGTTGTTGTTGATCACCCCTTCTTCACCGTAACGGAAAAAGATGGTGTGTACACCATCGACGGTCTTGATGCGGGTACCTATGAAATCGAAGCAACCCACGAGCGTCTGGGTAGCCAGACGGCAAAAGTAACCATCGGTGCTGATGACAAGCAGACCGCCGACTTTACCTTTTCTATCCCCAAGAAGTAATAGTATAGATTGAATCTTTTTACTGGAGCTTCTGCACGTTCGCGTATAAACTGCGTAGACGGCGGAAGCTCCAGTTTTTTTGTGTAGCAGTGTTTCCCTTATTTCCAGCCACGCGGATTGCTATAAAATTCTTCGCGCCACTGCGCTAATGTCGCACCCAGATTATCTGCAATATCGTTGTGCAATTTCTTCACGTCATAGGCTTCGCCGGGGTCCGCTGCCAAATTGTACAAATTCGGCCAGGTACCCAGCGTCTTAATGGGTTCTGTGCTGCCCTCGGGATAGTAATCGCGCGACCCGCCCGTCTTCCCCAGGAAAGATGCGGGCTTGTCCATGGGTACAGGCCAGGTGTAGTGGCTGGTCGATGCGTAAAGTTTCCAATCGCCACGACGCACCGCCTCCACATCATAATTGTGAAAGAAATAGAGGGTGCGCTCGTGCAAAGCAGCATCATCCCCGCTCAACAACGAACGCAGATCCATCCCGTCTGTCACCCGGTCCGACGGCAAGCCCAGCCCTGCCAGGCCCAGTAGCGTGGGGAAGAAATCAATATTCATCACGGGTGTTTCCACAGTCTCGCCCTGCGGTAATTGCCCCGGCCAACGCACCAGCAAAGGTACCCGGAAGCCCCCCTCATAGCTTTGGCCCTTGCGCCCGCGAAAACTGCCGGGACTACCATCGAACCACGGGCCGTTATCGCTCGTCACGATAACCAGGGTGTTCTCTGCGATGCCGTTGGCTTCCAGTGCGGCCATAATCCTGCCCACCGAAGCATCCAGTTCCTCAACCGCATCACCATAGGGTCCGCCCTCTGATTCACCTGCAAAGTCTTTCGATGGAAAGAAAGGTAAGTGGGGATCTTTATGCGCCATGTAAAGAAAAAACGGATGTTCTTTTTCACGCTCAATAAACTGTATCGCTTCATCGGTAAACAGCCCGGTATACTTTTGCTGGTCTGCGCCGATGTCCTTGAGCACTTCCTCCTCGCCCCGCCAGAAGGCCACCGGAAAATCATCATTGGACCCGTTAAACCCGACAAATTCATCGAAGCCCTGGCGCATGGGATGGTACTCCGGCCATACCGTGAAATCCCCCAGATGCCATTTACCTATCGCCATGCTGCGATACCCCGCCACGCCCAGCGCTTCAGGCAGGGTAATCTCGGACGGTGGAAGTCCCAGCACTGCATTCTTGCCGCCCAGCATATCTACCGACCCGAATTGGGCAAAGAGAATTCCCGCCTGGTGTGACGCCTTGCGCCCAAAAGTATCACCCGCCATCTGCATAGCCGTTATGATGCCGCTGCGCAGGGGATAGCGTCCGGTCAACAGTCCCGCACGCGAAGGTGAACATACGGACGCACTCGCATAGGCCTGTGCAAAACAGAGTCCCTCCACCGCAATGCGGTCCATGTTGGGCGTATCCAGAACCTCGCCACCATAGGCCCCCACATCGCCATAACCCAGGTCATCCGCCAGAATAAGTACAATGTTTGGGCGAAGCGCATCCTCTTCCGATACAGCCACTACCGACGCTGCCGCTACGGGTGGATGCAGTGCCTCTGCATAATCCTCCGGGCTCAGCCCATTCGTGACGGGTTGTAGTGACTGGATTATGAATGTAATTAAAAGGACCACGCCCAGAAGGGCGCCCAGTCCCAGTAACATACCAACCTTGAATACGCTTTTCATACGCCCAACCCCGTTAGATTCGCTTTAACCGTGCAATAACCGACAGTATGACACAGGAAAACGCTATAATCCCCCTTCTTGTCATTCCCGCCTACGCGGGAAATATATAAAAACATCGTCCCCGTGCAGTCGGGGACCTCCGCGTCAACCCTCCCAATGTATCCGTCGGTAGCTACCAATCGGGGATTCCCGCCTACTCGGGAAATATATAAGCATCGTCCCTGTGTAGACGGGGACCTCCGGGTCAACATGCCTAACCCAATTCGGGACCAAAGTCCATGCAACTATACGGCAACCCTACTCAATATCCAGCCAATCGCCCTTCTTGTCATTCCCGCGGAGGCGGGAATCTCCGCGTCAACATGCCTAACCCAATTCGGGACCGAAGTCCATGCAACTACACAGTAACCCTACTCAATATCCAGCCAGTCACCAGAAAACACCTTCGCTGCAATCCCGATCTCACCATGGTGCCCACGACTCCAGGCGCACATGTAATAGTTCCCCGTCAGGTGTTGCACCGTACTATAGGAAAAGAGCTTTTCTTCAATTTCTTTCTTCGACCACGTCTTCCCATCGTCACGACTCATGTAAATTTGCCCGCGCGACCGCATCTTGTGACCGGGGCTTGAGCACATGACCATGTCTTCGTGCTTCTCCAGCACCTGGAGGCAGCGCGTTGAATCGATAGTCGTCAAGATGCCCGGCCCCCAGGTCGCTCCACCGTCATCGCTGTAATGCATCATCTTGCCCGGCGCGTTCCGTGCATTGGCCCGACGCACCATGAGCAAGCGCTTTCCGTCGTTCACAGGCACGGCACTGGCCTCGTTAAATTCAAAGGCTGTTTTCTCGTCCGCGATGATGCCGCCGAACTGCCAGCTTTCCCCGTTATCATCGCTATAGATGATGGTGCTGCTGGGACTGTACTCGCGGAATCGCGCATGATCCTCCACAGGCAGATAATCGCCGCGAATTGGTCCCGCCAAAATCAATCGCCCCGCGTGGGGCCCTGCATCAATACGACGTACCTGACCGATGAGGTTCATGAAGGCCACGTAAAATTCCTTGCCATTGCGCGAATAGATCCGGTCGGTCACATCGTAGTGTTCCTTGCGCGACCAGGTCGCGCCACCGTCATCTGAATAAAATTCCAGAATCAGCGCAGCAGCCTTGCGCTTGAAACGTGTCATATCAATACCCAACAGTTCCTTGATGGCCTCTGGCGTTTTGTGGATGTCCAGCGTCTCATCGATGGAAACGCTGGTCAATAGCGAGATGCGCTCATCCCCCGATTCGGAAGTGCGCAGAAACGGCGATATGGCATAGGTCTGTAGGGGATGGGTATACACAAAGACCGGTTCCGAAAAGGTGGCGCCATAATCTTCACTCACCACATGGGCAATCATCTTCGGCGCACGGTCATCGGACGAGTCCAGGCGCGCCTGGAAAAACACATGGATGCGCCCTTGTCCATTCAGCACCACCGACGGCTGAAACGCGCCACCAATCGTGTGCTCCGTGCCATTGACGGTATACCGTTTTTCCTTATCCACCTGATAAATCTCAAGGGCATCGCTAATCGCGTCTTCCTCAACCATAGTGCCAAGTCCTGCGCTGGTATCGGCCATAGCCATACCCGACACGACCATGCACAACATAAAACTCAGACAGCGCATAGGATTCATGCAGTACATACTATTTATCTTTCCGGGACTTTGTTGACGGACAAACTATTTCCGATTGAGCACCGGGTAAGGCACATCATAGCCTTTGGTCGCATGCCATAAAACACGGTTAAACAAGCCCTCGTCCGCTTCGTCGATATCGTCGAGCGGCATTTTCATGGACTGTTTCGCATAGTATCGCTGGAGTCCACGGGTGGCCGACACGGGCGGATTCATCTCGTCCAGAGGAATGATGTTGGGCTTCACCACATAGGGCGAGACGTTTGGTGTATTGGCGAAGCACTTCGTCATGGGCGTCGCCGCAAGGGTTAGCTGATTCACCGGGTCGAGGCCCAGGATAAGCTCAATAGTGCGCAACATACTGCTCTGGTTGTAGTGGGTGCTTTCCACTGCGCCCCGCCGGGTGTACGGACTGATGCAATACGCGATGGTGCGGTGCCCGTCCACGCTGTCAAGACCCGCCTGGGGGTCGTCTTCCACCACAAAGATAACCGTCTCGGGCCAGTAGGAACTGTGGGAGATGGCATCGACGATTTGGCCCAAGGCCAGGTCATTGTCCGCCACCGTAGCACGAGGCGTGGGATAGCCCTCCTTGGTGCCCACGGTATGGTCATTGGGCAGAAGCATCATCGTGAGATTGGGCAGGGTACCGTTTTTTTCGAACTCGGCGAACTCATCGAGGAATACCTTTGCGCGGTAGACATCCTGCACCTTACCGGGAAAGCCGATATAATCGGGGCAAATATACGGTTGTAATCCGGTTATTTCAGCACTCGCCTGAATCTTTATGGCATCGCCCCCGTCCTTGTACTGCTCGTAAATCTGCGCCCATGTCGCGTTATCCGGTGTGATTTTCGCCTGCACCATCTCGCCATAGTTGCGGAAGGTGAGCCCCTTCGCCAGCACCTGGTCCCACAGAAAACCCGACGAAGCATAGGCCATGGCATCATCGCCGTCATAGGGATAGCTGCGCGTGAAACCACCGAAGCTCTTCTCCAGATAATCGGTTACATAGCCCTCAGCCACCCACTGGTGCCCATCGGCACTGAGTACGCCGTTGCAGTAGAAATTATCCAGGAGGATAAATTCCTCTGCAAGCGCGTGGTGATTGGGGGTTACCTCACGTCCGAAATGGCACAGCTCAGGGTCACCGTTGCCCTGCGGCAGGTCGCCCAGAATCTGGTCGTAGGTTCGGTTTTCCTTGATGATGTAGATGACGTGCTTGAAGGGGGACACCTCGCCCGGCCGTTCAGGAACAGGGACAGTGCGCGTCCGTTCTCGCTTGTTGGCCAGAGCGGATTCGATGTGGGGCAAACGCATGTTCGTCGCCACGCGATAAGAATACGCTTCCAGTGTGTCTGTGTCCGGCAAGGGGATGGCGGACACACTGCCCATGTGATAGTGGGAGTTGTAGAAATCCGTGGGTGCGACGTTAATGCCATGATAATCGCCTATACGTTTCGCCATAACCTTGGGATCCTGATGGCGTGAGCCGACCCCTTTGGTGTTGGCAACATAGAGCGTGCCCTTGGTTGAGTCGACCGTTACCGCACCGGGATACCAGCCTGTGGGAATCAGGCCCTGCACCGTGCCGTTCGTTGTGTTCATCACCGCGATGCAATTGTTACCGCCCAATGCGACATATAACGTGGCACCATCGTCTGAAACCGCCAGGGCATTGGGTGCGCTGCCAAAGGGCAACGTCTTCTTGGGCTTGGCGACCCACGCTGCCACCACCGAAACCGTATTGGGCCGGATGACCGATGTATCAATTAAAGACACCGTGTCGCTGTTCGCATTGGCCACATAGAGCCGATTACCGTCCGGTGCAAAAGCCATGCCACTGGGGTGGAGGCCCACCGCCACATCAAAACTTGTCCAGCCCTTCGCATCGTTCATGGGCGTGACGTGGTTGTCCATCTCCGCGACCACTTCAGCACCAACACCGTCCTTGATCTTCACCGTGGTGAGTTGCTGTAACTGAATAATCGAAACCGATCCTGTGTCGGCGATACCCCGTTCGTCTACAGAAATTTTACTGCCCGATGTGAGGCTGGTGGGGCTACCCGCTTCGGGACGACTACCGCCCCAGTTGGTGACGAAAGCCATGCCACGGCGCAGCTTCACGTCGAATGGCGCGATGCCCACCGGGACTTCCTCCACCACCTTGCGTGTGGGAATATCGACGATGCCCAAGGTGTTGTTGCGACTCAGGCATACATAGACCAATCCCCGCGCTTCGTCCAGCGCGATACCGCCGGGGGCCGGGTCGCCCTTGCCCCCGGGCCCGGTTAACTCAATTTCCAGATCCCAGGCATATACTCCATCTGGCTTTTGCGTAGCACGGTGTAAATACCGTTTCGAAGAGGTGACCCAAAAGTTGTCGCCTTTGGCAGACCAGACCAGACCGCAATAACTGCCGCCATCGCGGGGCATGGGCATGGTTTGCAGGATGCTCAGGTCATCAGCATTTATCAGCACCACATCCGACTTGTTCTTCACCGCCAGCATGGGTTTCGATGGATGGCGCTCCACACCCACAGGTCGCCCTGGAAATAACACCGATTCACCCGCCGGGTCAATGAGTTGGTTTGTGGGGACCACATAGGTTCCGTCCCCATTGGGCCCCACCACAGCCTGGTCCAGGAAATCCAGCGGCTGTTCCAGCGTACGCATGGAACGGTCGTCGTCTTCGTCGTCATGGCCCGCTGTAGAGACACAACCCGCAATTGCCAGCAGTGTAATCGGTAGTAAGTAAATCCAGCGCATCATTTATCCTAACATTATGTTTAAAAAAACCTGAGCGGAAAGCCCACATTGAATCTAAAGGCCATTGTAGCTACGCTTGTCCCATAATTCTATAGTCTGCGCTTCCTTGTATATACACCGTAACATCAGTAGGATTTATACTTGCAGTAAACTATGGGCAGCG
This sequence comes from uncultured bacterium, assembly GCA_937895305.1. Taxonomy (GTDB): domain Bacteria; phylum Hydrogenedentota; class Hydrogenedentia; order Hydrogenedentales; family JAEUWI01; genus CALAXS01. The sequence continues at coordinate 1,407 of CALAXS010000462.1, read as the reverse complement.
AGTCGCGAAGACAACAATACCTATGCTATTGAGAGACTAAAAACTATGTTGAGTTCAATCCGCTCCAGGCACAATTTATTTCAACGATGCTGTGCTGTGCTTCTCGTTCCATTTCTTCTGTGTACCATGGTGGCTCAGGCGCAAGAGACCGATACGCCCCGCCCCAACGTGCTCTTCATCGCTGTGGACGATCTGAATGACTGGGTGGGTTGCCTGGGGGGGAACCCCGATGCGAAGACTCCACACCTGGACGCGTTGGCTGCGAAGGGTGTCCTTTTCACAAATGCCCATTGTGCTGCCCCGTTATGTAACCCGTCACGCGTTGCGCTCATGACGGGCATACGTCCTTCCACCTCGGGGGTCTATGAAAATGATCAGCCCTTTCGTAAAAGTCCTGTGTTGAAAGACGCCGTAACCCTCCCGCAGTACTTCATGAAGCACGGTTATACCGCATTGGGTAGTGGTAAAATATACCATGGGGGACATCCTGATCCCGCTTCCTGGGATGAGTACTGGCCCTCGCAATTGATAAATAGCCCGCCGGATCCAAAGAGCAAGATTAAGGCTCCTGGCGGTATAGGTCATTTTAATTGGGGACCCCTTGAAGAAACGAAAGAGGAAATGGGCGATTGGAAAGTAGCGGATTGGGTCAGTGCGCAACTCGTAAAAGAACACGACAAGCCTTTCTTTCTGGCCTGTGGTATTTTTAGACCCCACCTCCCCTGGCACGTACCGCAAAAGTATTTTGATATGTACCCGCAGGATGAAATTTCGCTACCCGAGGTGCTGGAGAATGACCTGGCCGATATACCCGCAGCGGGGAGGGCCATGGCGAAACCCGGCGGGGACCATAAGCGGATCACGGAGAATAATGCCTGGCGCACGGCGGTCCAGGCGTATCTGGCGAGTATAACCTTTGCAGATGATTGTGTGGGCAAGGTGATGGATGCATTGGAGAGCAGCCCCCACCGGGACAATACGATCGTGGTGCTATGGTCGGACCATGGTTGGCACCTGGGGGAGAAGGAACATTGGCGAAAGTTTTCGCTCTGGGAAGAAGCAACCCGCAGCGTACTCATGGTTATCGCGCCGGGTGTTACGAAAACAGGTGAACGATGTGATGCCCCGGTGAACCTTATGGATATTTACCCCACCCTGAACGAATTGTGCGCACTTCCGAAGAAAGAAGAACTGGAAGGGGTGAGTTTTCTGTCCCTCCTGAAAGATCCTGTATCACCCTGGGTGCGCCCCAGCTTGACCACCCATGGGCAGAACAACCACTCGGTTCGTTCCGCAGATTGGCGGTATATTCAATATGCCGACGGTGGCGAAGAACTCTACGATCACAGAACTGATCCCATGGAATGGAACAATCTGGCAAAAAATCCGAACCACGCCAGTAAGATA
>CALAXS010000461.1 GCA_937895305.1 uncultured bacterium | reverse complement strand
CAGCGATGGGTGTGGTGCTTATGCTGGGTTTCTGGGCAGGCATTCAGCAATTCGCAGCAAATGATGCAACAACACAAAGCGAAGAAACACTCAGTCTATATCAACACTATCTCCTCTTTGGTGTGGAACCCATTTATAGAAACCTTTATTCGCTCTGGCTAGGCTGGCCCTGGGGCAATCTCATGCTGGTAGTTGGCTATTGCTGGATTGCCGCCAAGGTTTTCCGAAAACACTATGACCCTGCTCTCGTTGTTTTATGGCTCACTGGCGTATTCTTTTTCTTCTGGTGGCTTTGCTTCACACCGGGCCAGATTCCCCGATACCTCTATTATAGTCAGTTGATTGGTCTCATTTTTCTGGCACCCCTCTGCACACACCTGATACGCCACTACTTTGTAGCATCGAAGAGCATAAGTGATACCTTTATATTGGGAATGATATTGGCCGCGCTTTTCGGACAGACTTACGACTGGACAAAGTTACAAATTCGTGAAGTCGCTACCAATCGTGAAATGGCCCCGGTTCATGAAGTTGCGGCCTATGTTGACACCCTCCCCGACGATGTTAAAATTGCAGTGGATCATTATCCATTGGAGGGTGCGTTCTCTTTTCTGGTGGATCGTTACGCCAGGCGCGTAGATGCGTTGAGTGCTGAAGAATTAAAAAACTGTGATGTGCTGATATACAGGAATGACACCGGGGCACCACCGGGGTTTGGTATCACCCGCACCTTTGCAGTATATTCAGTGTTTGAACGCAGCATGATACCGGAGTAAGTATGAGCAAGACTTCTGTTTCCATTTTCTATCCCTGCTACAACGACTGGGGCACCATGGGTTCAATGGTCATGCTGACGTTGCGTACGGCGGAGGCGCTGGAGCTGGACTATGATGTGACGTTGGTGGATGATGGGAGTGATGGGCATACGCTGGAGTTGTTGGAGGAAATTGAAACCCAGTATGAGCAGGTCCATGTGCTACGCCATGAACAAAACAAAGGCTATGGCGGTGCGTTACGCAGCGGGTTTCAGGCGGCGACGAAGGAGTGGATCTTTTATACCGATGGCGACGCCCAGTATGACGTGCGTGAAATGGCCAGGTTAATTGAGCATGCCGGGCCGGAGGTGGATGTGGTGCAGGGCTACAAGATTGACCGTCACGATCCGTTGCACCGGATAATAATCGGCCGGATGTACCATTGGCTGGTGAAGACTGCCTTTGGCCTCAAGTTGCGGGATGTAGACTGTGACTTCAGGCTCATCCGTCGCACCGTCTTTGACAAGGTTGTCTTGCGACATGATAGCGGGGTTATTTGTGCAGAGATGATGACGAAGATTCAGCGGGCAGGTTTTCGTGTGGTGGAGGTTCCTGTACATCACTATCAACGCGCCCACGGCAAGTCGCAGTTTTTTAACTTCCCGCGCATTGCCCGTGTTATCCGCAACCTGACCGGACTCTGGATATCCATGGTCCTGCTACGCAAGGAAGGCTGAGGACAATGAAGATTCCTTTTGGTGATTTGAAGGCACAAACCCACGCACTTGGCGAAGGTCTACAGCAAGTGGTTGCGGGTGTGGTGGAAAGTGGCTGGTATGTGCTGGGCGAGGAATGCCGACAGTTCGAAAACGAATTTGCCACCTATATCGGTGTGGACCATTGTGTGGGGGTGGGTTCGGGTACCGATGCCCTGCACCTCATCCTGCGCGCTATCGGCGTAGGACCTGGCGATGAAGTCATCACAGCACCCAATACCTGCGTGCCCACAGCGGCGGCGATCGCCATGACAGGGGCCAGAATCGTGCTCGCGGATGTGAAACAGAAAACCCTGACTTTGTGGCCGCAGCGGGTAGAAGAAGCCATTACGCCTAAGACCAAAGCCATCGTAGCGGTCCATCTCTATGGCAATCCTTGTGAGATGGACGAACTAAATCGGATTGCAGAGACCCATGGTGTTGCGCTGATAGAGGACGCAGCCCAGGCCCATGGTGCTATCTATAACGGAAAGCGGTGCGGATCTCTGGGTGTCGCGGGAGCCTTCAGTTTTTATCCGTCCAAGAATCTGGGAGCACTGGGTGACGGTGGTGCGGTGTGTACCAACGATGCACAACTGGCACGTACAGTGCGAAGTTTGCGGAACTATGGGGAAGACCGACGCTACCATAGCGTGGAACAAGGCCTGAATAGTCGACTGGATGAAATCCAGGCAGCAGTACTCCGCTATAAGCTGGGATTTCTGGATCAATGGAACGCAGCTCGCGCAGTCATGTCAGCCCAATATTGCATGGCCTTGGCTGCCCTCCCAATACAACAGCTTATATATCTACACGAATATTCTTCTTCCAGCAATCATCTTTATGTGCT
>CALAXS010000460.1 GCA_937895305.1 uncultured bacterium | reverse complement strand
CCACGGCATCATCATATATAAATATTACTTCTTGACATATTCTTCAATTTGTATTAGTTTAGTATCTTTCTAAAACTTAACAAGGAGAAAGCAGATGGCAACATGGAAAAAAGTATTACCGGCCCGAAAAACGATGTGTTTCGAGGTCATCGGCAAAGAAGCTGCGTGGAAACAATTTGCTCGAATCAAGGCGACTCCCAATGGCCCAGACAAACAACTGGGCGATAGAATTGGGAGTAAAGTAGTTATTTTTCCACAGGACCGTGATCGGGTAGTGGCATTTACACCGTATCACAACAACAATGGAAGTGTAGGTGAATCCAAAATTAGAGTAATCAATTCTGGCCCGGATGCATGGACCCTTATGTGTGAAGACTCTGGAGACAATGATTACAATGACTATGTGATTCGAGTTACCATTTATGAGAATCCTGCTTTGCTGGATGAATTAGATCGAGTTTCAGCGCTGGTGGATGCTGCTGTCAAGGCTGATGATGTAGATGGAATAATTGGTTAATTAGTCCAGACAAACAGATGTGCTGCACATACCCAATGCAGCACATCTGTTTCTGTTTGAGTATCTTGCTAATTCATACTTGTTCTTCGGGCGATATCCATTTAGGGCGATGGAGGAATCGAACCAGCACACCATAGCGGGGCGCAAAGAACACGGCCAATAGGTGAAAAAAACCCGCAGCAACCGCAATGCCCGCAGCAGTGGATCCGTCAATCGTGTACGCAATGCCATAGCCCAAAACAGAACTGAGCGCGCCGATTAGGACCGAAAGGATTAGCATGTGTGACAGCCGATCAGTGAGAAGATAGGCGGTATTGGGCGGGACGATTAACATGGCAACAACCAGCACCGCTCCGACACTCTCGAAGGCAGCGACAGTGGTTGCGGAAACGAAGCCCATGAGAACGTAATGCCAGAGGGTCACATTGATACCCATGGAGGCGGCCAGAGCCGAGTCGAAGGCACAGACTTTGAGGTATTTATAGCCGAGTACGACAAAGGCCAGGTTTGCCAGGGTCATGAAACCCACCAGCCACACTGCCCGTGGACCCAGCGCGACCAGGCCATTGCTGGTCATCCACTCCATTGGGGTAAAAGGCGCGTACTCGATTTCACCGTAGAGCACGCAATCCACATCCAGGTCGACCTGACCCGTGAAACGACTGACGAGTATGACGCCAATAGCAAAAAGCCAGGTAAAGGTCACCCCCATGGCGGCATCATTTTGCAGTTTACCGAAACGGCTGAGTACATCCGTGAGCCAAGCGGTAAGTAATCCCATGGCCCCGGCACCGATCATCATGGGGAGTATATCGCGACTACCGCTAAAGAAAAAGGCCAGGACAATACCGGGCAAAACAGCGTGACTAATCGCATCACCGAGCATGGATAGACGGCGCAACACGAGGAAACAACCCACCAACGCACAGGAGGAAGCAACGAGTGCCCCAATCAGAATAATCCAGAGACCATCGCTCATGATGTTCCTCCTGCGGGGATATGGGAACCGTGGGGATCGATTTTAGGAATATCCAGTTCTTCGACCAGGCGCCGCTCTAATTCCGGTGTGAGTATATGCTCTATTTCTTCGGCGTCATCGTGTACATGATCGGGTGCAATCTCAAGTTTGCTTGTAAGGTACAGTTCCCAAAGACGGTGTAACCGGGTGAGGCGTGCACCACGCTTCAGGCCCGTGTCGGATAACTGGTACAAACCCTGGCTGGTTTCTATGAGGAGTCCATCTTGTACCAGACCCGCCATGGTCCTGCGCAAGAGGGGCAGGGCCATACGCCGGGCTTGAACCAAATCCGCCAGGGTATGGGGGGCATCCCAGTTCTGAATGCTTTCACCAAATTTGTAGAGGCTGCGTAAAACATTTTCGCGGGCTGTCTTTTTGCGGAAGAGGGCCATACGCCAGAGGCGGGGTACCACACCACGTTTGGGGGCAAGGAAAAAGGAAAACAGAAACAGGGTTGTCACGGCCACAACCATCCAGGGACCTGTGGGCATCTTGGGGCCGAGGTAACTGATATAGGCACCGAGGAACCCACTGAACGCACCAATTAATGCGGCCAGAAAAAGCATCACACTCAGACGCTCGGTCCAGTAGCGGGCAGCGGCTGCGGGCGTCACCAGCATGGCCGCCATGAGCACCACACCAACGACCTGTAAACCAATGCAGACAGCAAAGACGATGAGCGTGGCCAGGGCTAAACTGATCCAGCGTGTGGGTAGCCCTGTGGCCTGTGCAAAATCAGGATCGAATGAAACAATCTTGAACTCTTTATAGGCCAGCAGTACGCCGAGGCACATAAAAATTCCAAGACAACCGAGAACCATAACATCATCTTTTACAAGCGCGGCGGCTTGACCAAAGAAGAATTTATTCAGGCCTGCCTGATCAGCATTACCCGTGTGTTGTATGTGGGTAGAGATGAGTGTACCGAGACCGAAAAATACGGAGAGGACAATACCGAGAGCGCTATCCTCTTTACAGCGGGTATAGCGCACAAGCCCTTCGATGACCATGGCGCCAAGCCAGCAGGAAAGCAATGCACCCAGAAGAATGACCCAGGGATCTTTGGCACCCTGCAACATAAAGGCCGCACCGATACCGGGCCAGGCGGCATGGGACATGGCATCGCCCAGGAGAGAACGCTTACGGAGAAAAGCGAAGCTGCCAATGAGTCCAGCGGTCATACCCAGAATAATGCAGCCCAGTGTAACGTAAATTACGTTCACACTGTTGAACTGGAAAAAAGTCACCCAGGGACTATCCATTGCTGCTGCGCGATATGTTTCGAGCAGGGCTAACCACTTACTCGGTAACATCGCGTGCACTCCATTCTTTTTCACGGAGTCGTTCACCTACATCGCTAAGCAGATGGAGTCGACCGCCATAGGCTTTCTGTAGATTTTCCTGGGTAAACACTTCGCCCACCGGACCAAAGGCTACGGTGCGCAGGTTGAGCAGCAGCACCGAGTCAAAGTATTCGGGCACGGACTGCAGGTCATGATGCACCACAATCACTGTGCTTCCCTGTTCGCGCAGATCGTGGAGCAATTCAACAATGGCCTTCTCTGTCGCTGCATCGACCCCGGCAAAGGGTTCATCCATGAGATAGATGCGGGTCTGTTGCGCCAATGCACGCGCCAGGAACACCCGTTGCTGTTGGCCCCCGGAGAGCTGGCTAATCTGACGCATGGCGTATTCCGCCATACCCACTTTTTCCAGGCATTGCATGGCGATGTCGCGATCTTTTTTCCGGGGTCGACCGAATAGGGAAAGTTGACCGTAGCGACCCATGAGTACTACGTCCAGGGCATGGGTGGGAAAGTCCCAGTCCACGGATTCGCGCTGGGGTACATAGGCGATTGCACCCTGCGCTGTTTGCGCTGGCTTACCATAGACATTCACATGCCCTGAGGCCAGTGGAATCAGGCCCATCATCGCCTTAATCAACGTACTCTTCCCGGCTCCATTGGGACCCACGATACCAATGAGTTCACCCTCGGGGAATTGCAGGTCAATGTCCC
>CALAXS010000459.1 GCA_937895305.1 uncultured bacterium | reverse complement strand
CGGTGTTTGAGTCGTATCTGACGGTACGGGCCACAGCGAGCCGGAATGGCAAGAGTCGCACCGCGGTACAGGTCTTGCAAATTGGTTCAGGTGATTTGGTCCATACCCAGTTTGCGGTACTTGCCAATAACATAAATTGTATCCTTTGTCATGCTGATGTTTTGTCACTTGACCTGGAGCGAAATGCAGATCCGGATCAATATGGTGATTTTGATCGCGTGAAGATTGCCGCTCTGGAATCACTGCTGGTCCGCAAAAATGGTGCTAATTCAAATGTTGCGGGCACTGTGTATACCCGTGGCCAGGTCTATGACGATAGTGGTTCGCTTTATACACCTTCTGCGTTGGCGAGCAACAGTTTCCGGGGATATGGGTTCGACAGTACCGATGGTACGATTAATCAGGATGGTTCCGGGTCAATGTCTACGACACCGCTCACTGCAGCGGATACAACCGAGGACGGCTATCCTGAACAGTTTGCGAACTTGTATATGGAATATCCGACGGAGAGTGCTGAGCAGACAGACGGCCCGCTTCCAGCGAGCTTTCCTGCACCTTACCCGGATGTGAATGATAATCGTACCGTAGATGATGATGAGTTTGATGTGATTATCAATACCGCCAATGGCTCACTCGATTTTGAGTTTGGTGATGGTGAAGATAATTGTTCGATTTCTGCCGGGATAGCCTATGGTGTCCCCGCAGGAGATCTCTATGTGGGTGACAGTTTGCCAACGAGTTCAAACAGCGCATTAACATCGCTGAAAAATGACGGGACTTACGAGGGTAATTTAATCCTGGTGGGTACAGAGGATGACCCCATCAGGATCAATCATGCCGTTGCAATTGATGGTGATCTGGTTATCCAGGGCCCCATTGAAGGGGAAGGCCTGTTACTGGTTCGGGGTAATGTGTACATCATGGGCGATACCACCTATGCGGACGCTCCCGGCGAATTCGGTGTGAATGAAGATGGCGATACCAATGCCTTTGGCCTGGTAGCGGGTGGTAGTATTTTTGTAGGTGACTACTTGACCGTACGGGGTGTGAATGATGCCGGACAGGATAATAAAAAATATCCGAACAGTTCCTATAGCATCAAGGTCCGTGACGAACATAAAACCAAATCCGTAAATGGCGAAACACTGGAATATGGCTATTTCGATGATTGGTCCGTAGATCCCAATGAAGAGGTCGCAGGCCGACAGGGGCAGCAGTTCAGCTTTACCCAATCGGAGTTGCAGCTCTTTAATAATCTGGAACTGGATAAGGCATTGGCCGATTCCAGTTATGTACCGCGTTTCTATGGTCTCCGTGAAGGACAACCCGATAATGTGTATGTCTATCACGGTGAAGGCAGTTTCAGCGGTGACGAACACTCGGTCCGGTACTCTGAAACCGGGGTGCGCACTATACCGGATTATCTTGCACAGGAAGGCTACACACCCAGTGAAATTGCTTCACTCATGGATCGCGCTACCGTTCATTACTGCAATCCGAAAAGTAACTGGATTTCAGAGGACACACTGCGCAACGTATGGTACGAAGATGAAATGTCCCGGCCCAGCAGCTATCGTCCGTTCAAGTTTGACGGATTGATGTACAGTAACAATTCCATCTTCGCTATTGTGCGGAGTAATGGGCGTCATGATTCTCATAGTAATGGACGCATGGACTTCCGTGGTGGTGTTATTGCTGCAGACCTGGGTATGTTTGTACCGGGTGGTCTTGATTTGATGTATGACCCCCGTGTGGAACGCTTTCTGTTGAATAAGGACGATAAGGAAGTACAGTTCACACGGGCTGCATTCTACTTTGAATTTAACAATGAGGGAGCCGTTTAATGACCCGAGTTCATAGCATGCGTTTCCGATGCATACCGATTGTGCTGGTTGCCGCATTGGTCGTTATACCCGGTGTGTCCCTGGCGGATACCTTGTACCTGAATTCCGGGGTACGTATCCATGGGAAGGTTGCTGAACGTGCTGATGGCAATTTCACCGTTGAGATCGATGGCAAGACAACGACCTATCGGAAGACTGAGGTCAAATCGGTAGAGTCGAACAGTAAAACGGGCAAGTGGGATAGAGAAGCCTTTGAGGCCAAGCATGCCCAGATTCAACAGGAACGCCTGGAAGTGACAGGGCTGAGCACCGATGAGCGTCGTCGTGTGGATCAGTACCTGAAAGGGTATATGCAGCCGGGTCCGTCCCGATTGCGTGCACGGGAAGCCCTGACGCTAATCGCCAAGGATATTGATATCACCAAGTATCTGAATTATCTGTATCCGCGGGTAGAGCATTACAATGCGGCGCAGATATTGGACTTGATGTATTATCTGACGGGTCCATTGGTACGAAATCAGGCCCGGGAAGCGCTGGAGCATGAATACTATGAAGTGCGCGCCAAGGGCATTGAAATTCTAGGGGCACTGAATGACAGTGAGAGTAGCAGTGCCATTGTACGGGGACTGGTAGATACATCCTTTGAGGTGCGTATTATTGCCTGCAATAGTGTTGCACAGTTAAACATCAAAGATGCCAGTTTGTGTCTCATTGAACTCCTTACTTTCCCGGACAAACGGGTCAGTAATGTTTCTGCCGATGCGTTACGCGCGCTCTGGGCAGACCAACTGGGCGATACAGCACCGCGTAGTGTGGATGATTGGAAGGACTTTGTCGGCAAGAATATGGGAGTGGATAGCAAGCGCATTACCCTCGCATCGCTGGCACCGCTGGTCTTGCCAGAGGAAGAGTTTGTAGAGGAGTAATCTGCACACTAGAGTCATGTTTTCAACGGTACAGGTCAACGCGACCTGTATCGTTTTTTTTGTGCCCATCTTGCAATTCAGGGCTTTTCTCGGTACTCTACAGACCGTTGTGTCGCTGTTGGGCCTATTGGGGCACACAAGCAAATCTTGATCTTTGGAAGGAACATAAAGCAATGTCGAATAAAATTAATCGTCGTGGGTTTCTGGCGGGTGTAGGGGCTACGGGTGCAGGGGCCATTGCAGCGGGGGGAACGTTGGCGGCACCACCAGCCCAGGCAGCCAAGAAAGAGAAGAAAGGCAAGAAGCAGTTTCAGGAGGGTATCAGCCCCTGGGCCTTGTCGTTGAATACCAGCACAATACGTCCGGCTTCGCTGGAGGACAAGATTGCCATCGCAGCGGAAGTGGGCTTTGATGCTATTGAGCCGTGGATTGATGATATTGAGAATTATGAAAAGGCCGGCGGTGACCTGAAGGTGCTGGGTAAGCAGATAACAGACCTGGGGCTTTATGTCCCCAATGTAATCGGCCTTTGGGATTGTATGCCCCCTGCCGAGGAAGCGTTTGAAGCATCTCTGGAGAAGACACGGGACCGCATGCGGATGTGCAGCCTCATCGGCTCGCAACGGGTAGCGGCTATTCCGGCTCCGGACCGGGCGGATTTTGATGTACCCTGGGGTTCAGAGTGTTATCGTCGCTTGCTGGAAATCGGCAAGCAGGAATATGATGGTCTCATTGTAGCCTTTGAATTCATCGGTTTCTTCAAGGGGATCTACCGCCTGGGTCTGGCCAGCGGTATGGCTATGGACACCAATGATCGTGATGCCTGCCTTATTGCGGATACATTTCACCTGGCCTGTGGTGGCTCTGGTTTTAATGGTATCCGTCATCTGGATGGAAACTTTATCGGTAACTTCCACTGGAATGATTTACCTGCGGAACCCACGCACCGCGAAGCACGGGACCATGATCGCATCTATCCGGGCGATGGGGTGCTTCCCCTGGAACAGTGTCTCCGGGACTTGAAGACCATTGGCTATAAACGTGCGCTATCTCTGGAAATGTTTAACCGGGCACATTGGGAGCAGGACCCACGGGTCGTAGCAAAAACAGGCATCCAGAAGATGCGGGACAATATCATCGCATCGGGGGTATAGCTCCTGGCAGGGTTTGGTTACAATGGCATCCACGGAGGAGCCCGATGCGAGCAAGAGATTATCGTCGGCTAAGCCTCCTCGCAATTGTAAGTGTTTAGTAATTCGCTGACAAAATCGATGCAACTGAATAACGCTCCAATTGTTGTTACCGCGAAACGGGAAATATTAAAACATCGTCCCCGTGCAGACGGGGACCTCCGCATCCGCCCTCCAAACATACCAGTCGGTAGCTACCAATCGGGGATTCCCGCCTGCGCGGGAAATATAAAAATAGCATTCCCGTGCAGACGGGGACCTGTGCTCTGGTAATAATTTTGCCATAGCATCCTGTTTTCAGGGGCGGAGCCCCGGGGTATGCATTCCCAAGCGGAGCTTGGGAACGAGCAAGAAAAGAAAAAACGCGCGGGTATGCAGGTTGGCACATCCGCGCGTTTTATATTATTTTATCTTGTTAGTCTATTGCGAGTTTGAAATAGATTCCATCATGCTGACCAATGGGCCAAAGAGAGCACCAAAGAGAGCCATCACGACAATCCCGATGATTACCGTCAGTATGGGTTGCAATGCTTCGCCCAATGTATCGACAGAAATCCGCACTTCTTCTTCATAGACATCCGCAATCTGGTCTGCAATGACGTCTACCCGACCGGATTCTTCGCCTGTGACGAACATGTCGGTAACGACTGAAGGAATCACGGGTTCAGCAGCACGCATGGGTTTTTCCATACCACCGCCCTGCTCCACCGAATCGCGAATACTCTGTAGCGTTTCGGATACTGCACGGTTGTGAATGGCATTCCGGGTCAGTTCGAGGGTCTGCATCATGGAGAGGCCACTGCGCATAAGTACAGCCATGGTGCGTGTGAATTGCACGAGGGCGTTCTTGTGCATGATTTGGCCGACAACCGGGATACGCAATTTCATACGGTCGGCATGGAGACGACGAACCGGGTTTTTCACGTACCACAATTTATAGATTGCGACAAGCAGCACTATAGATGCGGGTAGGACCCACCAGAAGTCCCTGACAATACCTGCCACACCAAAGAAAAACTTGGTCATGCTTGGTAAAACAAGGCCCTGCGCTTCGAACATTTTCTCAAATTCAGGGATCACCATGTTGGTCAGAAGGAGTATGACAAGGAAACAGACCACGATAAGGACCACGGGATAGAGCATGGCACCGCGTACACGCTTGGTGAGCATTTCCCGTTCCTGGCGATAGGCGACAACACGCCGGAGGGATTCTACGAGGTTACCCGCTGCTTCACTGGCCCGAATAAGATTGACGAAGACCATGTCGAAGTATTTTTCGTGACGGTCAAAGGCTTGCCACAGGGGATTACCCGCCTCCACATAGGCTGCAATGTCACCGATGAGATCACGTAGGCCCTGATTCTCGCCACGGGCGGACAGGGTCTTGAGCGAACGGAGTATAGGTGTTCCTGCATCGAGCAGCATGATGAGCTGGCGCAGGAAATTGGTCACATCGCTGGAGCGGACACTGCGATTCAGCAGTGCGCTTCGCTTGGCCGTCGCAGCTTCGGGAACAACAGCACTACGCTGAATAACTGCAGGTTCCTTTTTTACTGCTGGACTCGTCGCTATGGGTGCCACGCCGGGTTTAGCCCTATCCAGGGTCACAGGTGCCTTGGCTTTTGCTACAGGGGTCTTGGTGGCAACACTCTTTTTCTTGACAACACGCTTTTTGGTGATTGCCTTTTTCTTGGGGGCGCGCTTGGCACCTCCGCCTTTGGTCGTGGCCATAGGGTGACTATCCTTCTATGCTCGGAAGGCTGAATCATGCAGCATCCCGTTATTTAACCTGGATTGGAAGTGCTCCAGAATTTTAAAACTACTTCGCTTTATACTTTTTCCGGAGCGTGTGCGCCGGATTCTTGCTGAAGGTTTGCTTGCGCCATGGTCTTGCCCAAGGGCTGCCAATGGACAATCTCATAATTATCTGCACCATCGAAAAGCACTACCACTTCTAATTGTGCAGTTGTAGCTGGGAAGGTCTTCGACTCTTCTGTCGGTCCATAGGTGGCGGATACCTGAATCCGAAAACAGTTGGATTCCAGCGCAAGGTCAATGGGCAGGGCCTCGGGATTGGCGGGGTTTGGCTTTACATTGAAGGTGGCCGGATCTTTGCCCGCTGCCACTGCGATAGCCGCCAGGTCACTGAATGGCTTTTTAATGCGTACCTGCTCGGCATCTGCGACGCTGATGCCCAGTATTGCCGCCATAACTTCGGTTGGAGCGGTGTTGATATTGAGCCAGGCGGATGGTGAATCGTGGTCGATCACCGTGTAGGTCGTCACCAGGCTGGTATCAATAGTCGCATATTTTTCCGGGCTCAGGAGTCCGCGTTGGAGGAGGTCTTCCACACCGACGAACCATGCACCTTCTTTATCATGGGGAAGACTTGCAGTAATGGCACGGGCTTTTGCGCCGTCGATCCCGAGTATCTCTTTCAATACGCTGGCAGGCGCATGATTCAGATTGACCTTGCCACTCTCGTCGGTAATGGTAATGTCTACTTTGGCTGTACGATTTTCGAGTTGGGTCAGTTCTATGGATTGTGAACCACTCTGTTGCAGGTCATAGGTGGGTAATTGCAGGGTGTTCGTAACGCCGAGTACCCCTTGCACTTCACCCGCTTCAATGGCATCGCTCAGCGTACTCAGGGCTGCGTTTACACCCGCCTGTGCCAGCATTCGTGCGCGGGTTTTATGGACACCGAAATTGGCATCCTGCACTTCGATGGTCATATAGG
>CALAXS010000458.1 GCA_937895305.1 uncultured bacterium | reverse complement strand
CAACGATTGAGCGAGGAGCGGCCAGGCGATGCTACAGAGCGCGCCGATTACTCTGAAGACGATTCCGACGAAGCTCTTCCTCCGTGTGTAACAAGTAACGACGCAGCCGCTACCGTTGCAGACGCCACAGGAAAGAAGCAAAATTTAGAGGAGGATAAGATGGAAAAAGGAACGATTAAGGTTAGTGTATTATATCCAAACGCGGCAGGGAAGGTCTTTGATATCGATTATTACTGCAACAAACATGTTCCCATGGTCGCTGGATTGTTAGGAGATGCAATTGTGGGTGCCACAGTTGAGAAGGGTCTTGGAGGTGGGGCACCAGGCTCACCTGCAGCCTATGTCTGTATGGGAAATTTGTATTTTAGCTCAATGGAATCCTTTCAAAATTCTTTTGGACCAAATGCAGCTGCTATAATGGCAGATCTCCCCAACTTTTGTCAGGTGGAACCTGTCATGCAAATCAGTGAGGTCATGATTTAGTACCAACTTGAAAATCTTGTTAATCTGGAGAAAAGGCAGGTAAAAATGACCTTTTCCCGTTTCAACTCAACGGACGATAAATTTAGAAGGTAAACTCTAAAGGGGGGTGAGCTCTGGCCATGACAGGGGTTACCAGATTGAGCCGGGTTCCATCATTCTGTTGCTCCAGTGTGCGAGCAGACTATTTTTGACCTCGACTCAGTCATTTTCAAGCGATTAGTATGTTTAGCTATTAGCAGCAGTTTTAATTATATGCAATCCTGCCACATTTGATTCAGAGCCTTCAGGAAGAATTAATTATAACGCTATTGCCTTGAGCTGCCCATGTCGTAACAGTTACTTTGTCCTGAATTGTGTATATTCATCGTCATTATTCGGATGTGACACACGGCGAAGAGTTATTCCGATAAACGCACCAATCAAACCGAGAAGGCCACCAAATACACCAAAAATAAGGCTGGCACCGACCATGGAGACAACTGCATCAGAAGCCCATTCCATCACGCTCCCTTGACTGCTATTTAAAGCCGCCAACGTATCCGGGATAAAAGCGAACATCACACTACCCATGGTTACTAGCCCCGCTACCAGTGCTCCTCCACGGTACTGTGCACTATCCCGCCACCAAGCTACCATTACGCTCGCAAACACGGGGGCGCTAAAAAGCAACACCATGCCAGCAGTCGGAATACCACTATTCCAACCGAGAGAAAAGTCCAGCACCCATAGAGACAGCCAGTAAACCATAAACAGCACTGTAGAACGCCTATGGTCCTTGATGTCATTCCAAAGTCGTAGCATATTTACCTCCCTTAAAAAAGACGCACCGACCGCTCATAAGAACTATTGGATCTCCGCATTTTATTCACCAGCCTAATGCTCTTGGCTTGAGCTGCTTCCCGAAACAGAAACGCTTTGTTCGATAACTGTATCCATCCACGTCATTTTGTTCTGCACTCCATTGTGGGTGAATCAGCCCTAAGCCATGGTTTGCATGCTGACTATTTGAAGAATGTCCAAGTAATGCTTCCCAAAACACGAATAATCACTCAAACTCACCCTGATACGGGTTGAATCTTTTTGGAATAACGGTGTCCATTGAAGACTCCTCAAAGTATATCGTGT
>CALAXS010000457.1 GCA_937895305.1 uncultured bacterium | reverse complement strand
TTGCAGTCATTGTGGCCTCCGCATTATGGTGCCACCTACTGTACAAGGGAAACAGGGGATCTGTTTCAATTGTGGGCAGGTTATGGTGGTACCCGGAGCGACAGAAATAGAAAAACATGCAAACCTGGACTTTAGTCCGGGGGATCGCATTGCCGATCGGTACACGGTGGAAGCCCTGATTGGCAAGGGCGGTATGGGGGTGGTGCATCGCGCCGAAGATACGTTGGTGGGTGAATCCGTGGCGTTGAAATTTATGCTGCCCAAGTTGTTGAGCACGGAAAAGGGGCAGAAGCTTTTTATCAAGGAGGCCCAGGTCGCCCGACGGCTGCGCCATGACAATATCGTCGCGGTCCATGATGTGAGCTGGACGAGTGATGGTATCCTGTATTTGTCCATGGAGTTTGCGCCGGGTCAATCGTTGCGCAGCTTTTTACGGCAGCAGCGCCGTGATCGGCGTTTTATTGATGTGCGCTTTGCGGTGAGTATTACGCAACAGGTGTTGCGGGCACTGGAGTATGCCCACAAGATGGTGGTGCATCGGGACATCAAGCCGGAAAACATCATGATATTGCCGGGGGAAAAGGTGAAGGTGTTGGATTTTGGTTTGGCCGCGGTACATGAAGAGGTGATGAAAAATAAGGAGGAGGAGGAGGATACGACCAAGAAAAAGCGTATGGTGGGGACTCTGGCCTATGCAGCGCCGGAGCAACGGAAGCTACACGCTGTAGATTCGCGTGCAGATATTTATTCTGTGGGTATGGTGCTGGCCGAACTATTCACATTGCGCACCCCCATGGATGAGCCGGTAGAAGTGGCTGATGTCCGGCCTGATGTAGCACCGTCGTTACTTGCAGTTTTGGAAAAGGCCTTGGCGGAGGAGAAGGATCAACGGTGGCAGACAGCACGGGATTTCCGCAAGGCACTGGAAACGGCTTTTGAGGCCTCTTATAAAAAGAAAGCAACTTCAGAGCCCACAGAGGCGGATGGGGATGTGGGGTCCACGGAGGGGATGATTTTTATGGAGGGTGGGCGCTTCCTCATGGGTAATGATGCCGTACGGGAGGAGAAACCGGAACATGAGATGAAGGTAGACCCCTTTTATATCGACAAGTATCCCGTGACGGTGGAACAGTATATGGGATTTGTGGAAGCGACCGGCGCTTTGCCTCCGAAGTATATTCGGGATGGGGAGTACAACGGACTGAATCAACCTGTGGTGGGGGTGACCTGGGAAGAAGCGTGCGCCTATGCTGCGTGGGCAGGGAAGTCCCTGGCTTCGGAAGTACAGTGGGAGTTTACAGCGCGTGGCCGGGAAAATCGCACCTATCCCTGGGGTAATTCCCCACCCTCAGCGACCCTGGCAAATTTCAAGGAGTTCCTGGGGATGCCGTCTATTGTAACCATGCATGATGAGGGCAATACGCCCGAGGGCGTGGGCGACATGGCAGGGAATGTATCGGAGTGGTGTCTGGAGCCTTTCTCGCCCTACAAGGCCCTGCGCTCGCGGCCCATGGATGAAATCGAAGCGCCCCGGCGCGTCGTGCGGGGTGGCTCCTGGTCATCGCAACCTGACGAGTTACGATGCAGCCACCGCAAGGGCCTCTTCCCCGAGACGCGCTTGCCCACCGTGGGCTTTCGTTGCGTCATTGATGCAAGCAAGGTGAAGGGGTAGGGGGGGAACCCCTGAATCCCGCCCTTAGGTGTTGTTAATGCCAATCGTAAAATCCAGCTTCCATTGGCAGTTCGGAATCCATTAAAGGGCCTATTGAATTAGAGTGGTAACTTGACACCCTCTCCCCCGGTCGGCATCATGGTCTATAGTGTTATAAGGAAGGGGCAAGGATACTATGAAAAGCTTTATTACTCATTTAAGCGTGGCCATGGTGTGTTCTTTAGCGTTCTGTTTTATTGCAGGGTGCAGCGTAGATAAAGAGGCAGCACCGGAAGTGGTCGTGCAAGAACCAGCTGCAGCGCAACCGAAATCAGCTTCAGCAAAGGCCTTCGAAGAGTCCTTGTCCGCTATTCAGGATGAATATAATGCTGACCGTATAGAACCCCTGCCCGATGATTTTCCGGAAGAACTGTTCCCAGATATAAAGTGCAGTTATCGCCATAGTATGAATCTGGGAGACCATATTAGTGTAAGTGGGGAAACCAAGGAAAAAACAGAAGCCATCCAGGCCAAGATGAAAGCCCAAATGGATACGCTGGGGTGGGAGACCTATACACCAAAGGATTATGCAATGGAAGACTCTCTCCATTTCAAGAAGGGGGATGCCACAGTTTCGTATGAGTTTATGGATATGCCCTATGGGCAAAACCATTTTTCGATAGGTTACTCAACGAAGGATATGAAGCAGGCAGTAGAGGATGCGAAGCAGGCACACATTGAGGCTTTTGGTGAGGGAGACGCAGAAGCTAAAGCCTTAGTGAAGACTGTAGCGAATACCTATAAGGGACTCAGTACCTATCGGGATCGGGCAAACTACGAGGGCTATGAGGATGTGGAAGGTACGCGACCTTCCATGATGGGCAAGGCTGAGTTTACCGTAAGCTTTGACCGGGCTGCAGGCGCATTTCGTTATGAGCACCTTAGTTCGGAAATTATGGTAAGCCGCATTATTATTCATCGGGATAGTTCCGGGGTGCGTGGTAAGAGTATGGGCAATATTGAGGAGAAGACAAACTTGTCCCATCTCTTTGCGGGTGCCTATGCTGTTTGTGGTGGTACAGCAGACATTGTGTTGCCTTTACTACGGGTGGATGAGAAGGGCGCGAAGCGAGACTCGTATACTGGGGGTGGCTTGTTAGCCCGATTGAGGCACTTTCAGATGCGGACTCCTGAAGCGCTGGACGGTGTATCATGTAAATGCTTTGCGGGTATTGATCACCAGGGACAAGTCTATACCTTCTGGGTCGATGAGCAGCATCTGATTCGCAGAATCGAAATTTTGGATGAGGGTGGGGTCTTTGATCCGTTGACGGTATTCTCTTTTGAGCCGGAGGCCAATGGGGCTATCCCGCCAGAGGAATTAGCCTTTAGTCCTGAAGGCATACTGGAAGTGCCTGAAGACAGTCAATCCATGGTAGACCTGGAGGACATGATGAAGTCTCTTCAGGCAGGTGAGAATCCAGTATTCGGTAATCTCGAAGTATCGGAGGAAGATGCCTTAGCGCAATACGAAAAGAACAAGGGCGAGAAAGATCCTTTGCCTGATGGATTTCCATCGGAGTTGTGGCCTGAATTTGAATTCGGGAAACGCAGTGCAATGGCCCTTGGCGCAGAAATAATCATTGAGGCCGAAACGCTGTTGTCCATGGAGGACACCCGTACTTTATTTAAAAAGCACATAGAGTCGCAGG
>CALAXS010000456.1 GCA_937895305.1 uncultured bacterium | reverse complement strand
CCCATGCTGGGATAAAGTTTCATGGATAGTTCGTAGGGTGTTAAATCGTGGTGCTTCATCCATTTCAAGATTCGGGAATTCTTGCGCTCATGTTGGGACAAGATTCCATCAATCACAGCATAGTGGTTGGTGAAGGGCTTACCGTGACCGGGAAAGCACCAGCCCAGATCCAGGCTGCGGCTACGCTTTAGGGAGACCTGAAATTCTATCAATGCTTTTTCACGGGGGCCTGTGCCGTTGGGTCTGCGGAGAAGCGGATTGGGATTGATCTTTTCCAGGAGGTGATCCCCGACGATGGTGTATCCATCTTTAACATTACGAATCAGTGTATCGGTCGAGGAATGTCCCGGCACATGAATCGCCTGAAATGGTCCTACCTCGGTCTCGTCATTCAGGGTCTTATGAATGGTCACTTTGTCGGTGAGGCCACTAAAGCGTCGCCATTTGGACATGGCGATCTCTATTTCGTTTTCCGGCACACCGAATTCAACCAGTACCCCTTCATACCAGCGACGGCGCGAATCATCTTCTTCATCCCCGTCGGAACGACGCGCCTGATCCATAATATCGGGATGGCCCCAGACTTCCACATCAGCCGCATCCAGGATATGCTGGGTTAATCCGCAATGGTCCAGGTGGTGGTGGGTAAGGATGAGACGTTCAATATCTGCGATAGCCACGCCGTACTCGGCCAAGCCCCTGCGCAGGTCATTGAGGGATTCGTCCATCTTGGGGCCGGTATCAATGAGGGTAAGTGCATCCTCCCCTTTCCACAGGTAACACATCACCGGACCCACTGGAAACGGGGTGTGTACTGCAATGGGAAAAAGGCCTACCTCTTCACAGAATTCCTGGTGTTTGCTCATAAGGTGCCTGCGAGGTTCGCCCAGCCAATGTACATAGCGATGAGCTCTGGACCGATAAAGATGTAGACCACCCCGGCCAGGGCAAGGTAAGGACCAAAGGGCAGGTAATGCCCTTCCAGTGTAATATCCTCATCGTCCTCTGCTGAACGAATTACGGTTTCTGTTTTCACGTCGCCACCTGCTGTATCATCCCCGTTTTTTCCCGACGCATCCGCCTCCGTTGCAGACCCTTCTCCTTCACCCCTGGACTTGAAATAGAGAATCATGCTCACGCCAATGACGCTGCCCAGGAGACAGGCCAGCATGAGCGTAGCCAGTACGCCTTGCCACCCTACAAAAGAACCAATCATGGCGAGTAGCTTTACATCGCCCATACCCATGCCGGGCTTCTTGAGCAGGATGAGGGTCAGCCTGTCGATGGTGAAGATTATCCCACCACCCAATGCTATCCCCAGGAGTGCATCAATAGGCGTCGTCACCCGCAATTCGGCAGCGGGAAAGAACATGCCGATAAAGGCAACACCCAGACCGATAAAGATCCCCCAGACACTGATTTCGTCGGGGATGGTCCAGTCGGTAAGGTCTTGAAAGGTTACGATAATCATGCACACTACGAAGAACATATAGATGGGTGCAGCGATGATGGCACCGAAACGGAGGTAGACCAGGGCGAAGGATACGGCAGTGATGGCCTCGACGAGGGGGTAGAGCCAGCTGATGGGCAGGCCACAGTTCCGGCATTTCGCACCGAGTATGAGCCAGCTGATAACGGGAAAATTATCGTACCAGGCGATGGAATTCTTGCATTTCGGGCAGCGTGAACGGGGACTCACCACCGACTCACCATGGGGCCAGCGGCTGATACAGACGTTGGCGAAACTGCCTACGAGGCCGCCGAAAATAAACGAGGAAATTAGAAAAGGGGTGTCTAGCTGGTCTAAAGCTTGCTCTAGGGACATGATGTATAAATCCTGGTCGACGATATGATTTCCTGCCCCGGGCATAAGCCCCACATAGGACCCGACCGTGGCAAGACACTGGATTATAGGGGCTGGCTTAAAGTCGGTGCAAGAAAGGGAAATCTTGTAACCCCTGTTCTCGAAGCGTCACAATAGTAAACCATGAGTACAAAACACATCCTCGCAATAGAAATCGGCGGCACCAAGCTCCAGGCCTCCCTCGGCCTGAGTGATGGCACTGTATTGGAAACGGTGCGGGGTACGGTCGAGGTTGACGAGGGTGCTCAGGGTATATTGCAGTGGTTCGAAGAATCTATCCCGTCGTTATTGGAACAGTCTACTTCACCACCTGAAGCGATTGGCGTGGGCTTTGGCGGCCCTGTAGACAGTGCAACGGGTGAGGTGCTGGTGTCGCACCAGATTCAGGGCTGGGAGGGTATCCAGCTCAAGTCCTGGTTTGAGGAAAAGTTCGGACTACCGACGCTCGTGGCCAATGACTCCAATGCAGCAGGCTGGGCGGAGTATTGCCTGGGCGCGGGCAAAGGCACAGACAACTTCGTCTACATGAACATCGGATCGGGTATCGGTGGGGCCTTGATCATCAACGGCCAGCTCTACAATGGTCAGGGACGGGGTGCCGGTGAGAATGGCCACACCTATGTACCGGACTGGACGGTAGAGACACCGGGGGCCTATGACAAGCTGGAGAATATTTGTTCCGGCTGGTCCATAGAACAGCGGATTCGTGGTTGGTCCAGTCTGGAAGAAGACACGGCCCTCTATGCCATGACCCAGGGCGAGCCTGCGAATCTGACCTGCGCTATGCTGGGTAAGGCCGCAATGCAGGGCGATGCGGTAGCCATTGCAGAGCTGGACCAAGTCGCTGAGTCTATTGCGGTGGCCTTGTGCAATGTACTGGCCTTGTTGCATCCTGAAAAAATCGCTGTGGGCGGGGGCGTGGCCCTCCTTGGAGAGCCCCTCTTTACTCCCTTGCAACGTCATGTAGATGACCTGGTCTTTGGGGTTTACAAGGGCCACTTTGAAATCGTGCCCTGCGAACTTAATGAAGCCGTGGTCATCGCCGGGGCCTTGCTGTTGGCCGGCCAGGAACTTAGCTAGGTACAGTCTCCTTCAAGAGACTGATTACTTTTGCACCGACACCCGGCACTTCCCCGGCATCCGTGATTATCTTGAGCATACCGCTGGCGGTTTTATAAAACATCGGAATACAGTAGGCTTCATTGGTTTCCAGATAATTTGCAAAGGTAAATTCTTCGGTGATGTTTGTGGATTTTACCTTACCACCACTACGCACAACTTCGTAGAGGACATCATAGCGCTGCTCCGAACCGAAAGCCGTGCGTCCCCGCAGGTGGCGTGGCATACCGTGCACTTCATCGCCCCCGCGTGAAGCCAGTTGAAAGACATTTTCCCGCTCAAAGACTTCGGCAAAATGTAAGGATGCCAGCGAATTAACCTGATCATTAGGGGTAAAAGCCAGGAAGTACCCCATGGACGCCAGGTTCAGATCGTCCAGAATCTTTTCGGATAGCAGGTTTCCATAATGGGCAGACAATCCTTCTTGCCTGGCAGCGGTCACATTACGCCAATTATTGTCCAGCAGCAGTACAGGCACTCCCAGTTTTTTCAGCACCGCACCCAACTCCCGCGCCAGGGAATGTGCCCCTGCAATCACCAGGCCCTGTGCATTGGATTCTGCAATACCGAGGCGCCGGGCTACCCACCCGCCTGTAAGACCATAGATGACTACGGTCACTGCGATAACGAGGAATACGATAGGGACCATAAGCTGGGCCTGCTCATACCCAGCTTCGTGCATGTGCAGCGCAAAAACCGATGCGATAGCCGCAGCAACAATCCCGCGTGGAGCCATCCAGCTAAGAAAGAGTTTTTCGCGCAGGGCCAGCTTGGTACCCGCACTTGAGATAAATACCGACAAGGGGCGCGCCACTACAATTAAAACAACAACAAACAGTATAGCCCGCCAGTCCATAGCCTTGATGTAATCAAATTCGAGTCGTGCCGCGAGCAAAACAAACAAGGAAGATAATAGCAACACGCGAAGATGTTCCTTGAATTCAATGATGTGGTTGATAGGCACCTTGCGTTGATTGGCGAGCACAACACCCATCACAGTAGTAGCAAGTAAACCGGATTCTTCCTGAAGGGTGTTGCTCAACACAAAGACGATGACGACAAAAGCAAAGGCTACTGCATTTTGCAGAAATTCAGGAATCCAGTAATAATGCATCATCAAGAGCAGGACCCCAGCAAAGAGGACACCCAACCCACCGCCAACCAGCAGGGTTTTCAGAATACCTTCAAAGACAATACCAAATGCACCATGCCCGCTGTGCCTAATAACTTCCAGAACCAACACGGCCAGAACTGCACCAATAGGATCGATGACGATACCTTCCCATTTCAGGATAGGCCCGGAATCACCTGTGGGCCGGATCTGGCGTAACAACGGCCCAATCACAGTGGGTCCGGTCACGATCAGAATACTGCCGAGGAGCAGGGCCATGGGCCATTCGAAATCGAGGATAAACCGGGCAGCCAGACTGGCCACGACCCAGGTCACCAATGCACCCAGCGTAACCAGACGCCAGGTAATCCCGCCAATACTCTTCAACTCGCGAAGTTGCAAAGTAAGCCCGCCTTCAAAAAGAATCAGTGCCACCGACAGCGAAACCATGGGCATCAACAGGGGGCCGAAAAGCATATCGGGTTTTATCCACCCCATGAGCGGGCCTGCAAGCCACCCCATGATCAGCAGGAAAAGGATAGAGGGGGCACGAAATCGCCAAGCAACCCACTGCGCACCAATACCCAGCCCTATAATGAGGGCCAGTTGTACAATGGGGGACTCGATCATACGCATACCATCCTGTTGTGTTCATAACTGAAGATTTGTGAGATCATAAGGACTCCATAAGCACTATGCAAGTTAACACCGCATTAAGATCTTGCATACACCCCCCCACTCTTGTCACCATGACCCTGAAATCGAACTGGTACTATTCAGGAGGTTATTGACCCTGCCATGACACGGTCCGCTCTTTTTATACTCTTCACCCTGCTCCTGTCGGCACTGGGCTATTTGTGGCACGATGTCATTCAACAGGATGTGGATCCCCTGTACCCCGCCTTTCCGCGCAGCCTGTCCATGACCTTGCCTGCATTCGGGTGGGGTTTGACCATTTTTCTCATGCGCCGCAAAGAGGTACGGGATGCGCTGCGTCGTATCATTATCATTTGCGCTCCCACAGGATTGGGCCTGGGATTTTGTACCTGGTTCATCGTGACAGGTGGCCCGCTGGTACTCAGCCTACCCGTACTCATCCCGGTGGTCAGTACGACCATTTATGCCACATCGTTGAGTAACAACCATACAGAACAACGCGTAGCCATCCCCCTGCTCTTTTTCGTGGTCTTCAGCACCTTCTATAATCTGGCCTTCACCCTGGTCATTGTCTCATCGCTTACCGAATTCTTCAGCGGTTAAATATCCGGCTATGCCTTGGTCGCTTCCACCAGGGTCTGCACAAAGTCGCCCACTTTCCCCGCCATTTCCGGGGTATCCCCCAGCTCGCCAATCATCCGCACAATCGCAGAACCCACCACCACACCATCGGCCATAGAGGCCACTTCACGGGCATGTTCGGGCTTGGAAATACCAAAGCCTACCGCTACAGGTACCTGACTATGTTTTTTAATACGACTTACTGCGGTGTTGAGATCATTGGCCAATGCCGCCTGCTCACCTGTCACACCCATGCGTGAAACATAGTAAACAAAACCTGTGCATTGCTTTGCCACCAGCGCAAGACGCGCGTCGGTGCTGGTAGGTGCGGTCAGAAAAACGGTGCAAAGATTATGGGCATCCAATGCCGCCTTATGGGTGTCCGCTTCTTCCGGGGGCAGGTCCACACAAAGCACACCATCGGCACCCGCTTCCGCTGCACGGCGTGCAAACTCTGCTTCGCCCACAGCCAGGATGGGATTGTAGTAAGTGAAGAGCAGGATGGGCACTTCGGATGCTTCACGGACAGATTTCACCAGTTCCAGCACATCACCCGGTGTGATGCCCGTTTCCAGAGCACGCATCATGGCTTCCTGAATTACAGGACCATCGCCCACCGGGTCCGAAAAAGGAATCCCCAGCTCAATCACATCCGCACCCGCTTTCTCCAACGCCAGAACAATCTCCCGCGTCCGCGCTATCGTCGGATCCCCCGCGGTGATATAGGGTATGAAGGCGGTTTTACCCGCAGTCTTCAACAATTCAAAACGTGCTTCTATTCGATTCATGCTTTACATCCAATTTTTATTAACGCGGAGAATGCAGAGCAATATGACGAAAGAAATGTCCGCAGGAGCGGGCCGTATGCATTCCCACGCAGAGCATGGGAACGAGCATACAAATCCCTTGGATTCCGGATTTCTCTGTGCTCTCTGTGTCCTCTGTGGTTTATATCTTTTTGCTTCATTAAAACTTATCACTTTCTTCCGGCAGGATAAAACGCATGGCTTGATCCACATCTTTATCCCCACGTCCCGACATATTCACGATAACTATGTCATCCTTGGGCATGTCCGGCACCACCTTCATAGCATGGGCGACAGCATGGGCACTTTCCAGCGCAGGGATGATACCTTCCAGTCGTGCGCAGGCCTTGAACCCTTCCAGTGCTTCTGAATCACTGGCGTAGGTATATTCCACTCGCTTATCATCGTGAAGCAATGCGTGTTCCGGTCCAACCGAAGCATAGTCCAGCCCTGCGGATACCGAATGGGTAGAGCCGATCTGGCCCCAGTCATCCTGTAGCACATAGGACATGGCACCTTGCAGCATCCCCTTTACACCACCAGCAAATCGGGCTGCGTGCATGCCCGGTGTTATCTCGGTACCGCCAGCTTCTACGCCAATCATCCGAATATTTTCGTCGCCAATAAAATCATAGAAAAGACCAATGGCGTTGGACCCGCCACCGATACAAGCAATCAACGTATTGGGTAGACGCCCTTCCGCTTCAAAGATCTGTTGTCGGGCTTCTTTACCGATAACCGACTGGAAATCACGACAGATAAGCGGGAAGGGATGGGGGCCATGGACCGTCCCCAACACATAGTGTGTATGCTCGACGTTGGTCACCCAGTCACGGAGTGCCTCATTGATGGCATCTTTGAGGGTCTTGGAGCCTGAATCCACAGGGATAACCGTGGTACCCAGCAAGCGCATACGAAACACATTGAGCTTTTGGCGTTCCACGTCTTCGGACCCCATATAGACGATACACTCCAGGCCCAGCAGTGCAGATGCGGTCGCTGTTGCAACCCCATGTTGCCCGGCACCGGTTTCGGCAATGACACGTTTTTTGCCCATACGCTTGGCGAGGAGGCATTGACCCAGTGCGTTGTTAATCTTGTGGGCACCGGTGTGCGCCAGGTCTTCGCGCTTAAAATAAACCTTGGCACCACCCAGCTCTTCGGTCATGCGCTCGGCAAAGTACAGTGCCGTTGGACGACCGATATAGTTTTTACGATAGCTGTCCAGGGTCGCCTGAAATTCAGGGTCTGACTGGGCACTGACATAGGCCTGCTCCAGTTCATCCAACGCATACATGAGCGTCTCTGGAACATACTTGCCGCCGTATTCGCCGTATCTACCTTTGGCGTTGGGCCACTGGTGCTTCGTGGACGTTGTTGATGAAGGTGCGGATCCGCTCATGATCTTTCTTTCCCGGTGAGGACTCTACGCCACCTGATACATCGACCCCATAAGGCTGTACCCGGCTCACGGCCTCCCCTACATTTTCCGGGGTTAAGCCCCCGGCTAAAATTATTGGTTTATTCATTCCCACCGCCTGCTTCGCCAATTCCCAGTCACATACTTTACCCGTGCCGCCACGCTGGTCCGGCACAAATGCATCCAGCAACCAGGCCCGTGCCTCGCGATACTCATCCATTTCGGCAATACCCATATCCGGCCCCGCGCGAAATGCCTTGATACCCAAATGGCCCAAGGGCAAATGATAGGGTTCCTCTTCGCCATGAAGCTGCACCAGATCAAACCAGTTCAGCACCTGCGCTATTTCCGTCACTGGCATATTCACCGTCACAGCGACCGTCGTCACGAAAGGGGGCAACTTCTCAATAATCGTCTGGGCATCTTCCAGGCTAATGTAACGGTTTCGTTCCTTTGCTTCTTCCGCCAATACAAAACCCAGGGCATCCGCCCCGGCATCCGCAGCAGCCAGCGCATCTTCAAGATTGGTGATACCGCATATTTTAACGCGCGTCATGGCCTAGAAGCTCCCCGATCTTTTCCTGAATATTGTTGCTGGTCAAGAGGGACTGACCCACGAGAATCGCATCAATACCACAATCTTCCAGTTGCTGCACTTCGTCGCGCGTATAAATACCGCTCTCACTGACCAATGTCTTGCCACCGGGCACATGCTTCTTCAGGCGCATGGTCGTACCCAGATCCATTTCCAGCGTATCCAGATTACGGTTGTTTATACCGATAATATGCGCACCTGCGGCCAATGCCCGGTCGACTTCTTCCTCATTGTGGGTTTCTACCAGTATATGCAATCCAAGTGAAAGGGCAAGGGCATGGAACTCCGTGAGTTCCGTCTGCGAAAGGATACGAACAATAAGTAGAATCGCGTCGGCTCCAGCAGCACGGGCTTCGTAAATCTGATAGGGATCAACGATAAATTCCTTGCGCAGGCAAGGCACTTGCACATATTTACGAACTGTCGACAGATCGCCCAGGGAGCCCTTGAAATATTTTTTATCTGTGAGGATGGAAATAGCCCGCGCACCATTCTGCTGGTATAGTCCGCCCAACTCACGCAGGTCCAAATCCAGTAACATGTCGCCTTTGGAAGGGGACGACCGCTTTATTTCCGCGATTAGACTGATGCCATCCTTGCGCAACGCAGCCTTGAAGTCCCGTGGCGTATCCTCCATTTTACGGACACGATCTTCCAATTCAGTCAGGCCGACCCGGCTCTTGGTGTCCGCAAGTTCGATCCGTTTATTTTCTACAATTTCGTCAAGTATCATTGAGAAGCCTTTACCAGCTCTGTTAAACAATCTCGCGCTGCTGAAGAGTCTATAGATTTTTGTGCAGCAGTTACGCCATCGGCAATGGTTGAAGCTACACCCCCGGCAACAATCGCCAGGGCTGCATTCAATACTACAATATCACGACAAGGACCAGGGGCACCGTCCAGAACAGCACAGAGAATTTCAGCGTTTTGTGCAGCATCACCACCCTTGAGCGCATCTGTAGTACACCGCTCCAGTCCGAATTCTTCGGGCGTGATAGTATACGATTTCACTGCACCCTCTTTGCCCTCCGCCACCTGAGACGCGCCCGTCAAGGTAACTTCATCCAGTCCATCATCCCCCGCCACCACAAAGACATGCTCGCTACCCAGCGCCAAGAGTACATGAGCTAAATCTTCACGCAGGGAACCGTCAAAAACACCCATGACCTGGCTCTTCGCGCCAGCAGGATTGGTCAGTGGCCCCAGCAGGTTAAATACCGTACGCACCTTTAATTCCGCACGTACGGGACCCACATGCTTCATGGCACTGTGCAGACTCCGCGCAAAAAGAAAGCCGATACCGACTTCGTCTATACATTGTCCTACCTGCTTCGGCGAGGCTTCGATATTCACACCCAAATGTTCCAGCACATCTGCGCTGCCACATTTACTGGTTGCGCTGCGATTGCCATGCTTGGCTACCGCCAATCCCGCACCCGCCACTACAAAGGCAGCCGTCGTGCTGATATTAAAGGTCCCGGAATGATCACCACCCGTACCGCAAGTATCCACCAGTGGACTGCGATTGCAAACTATGGGTGTTGCAAACTCGCGCATCACCTCTGCGCACCCGGTAATCTCTTCCGTGGTCTCGCCCTTCATACGCAGGGCAATCAGCCAGGCTCCCACCTGCGCCGGGGTCGCTTCGCCCGACATGAGAATACGCATGGACGCAGCGGCTTCTTCCCGGCTCAGGTCATTGCCCGCCATCACTTTCTGTAGGAGACTGATGATATTCATACTGCTTCTTCCAAGGGTACTTTATAGGCTCAAAATAGCCCGTAAGACTAGCAATTGTAATGCTTTAAATTCAATATTAGACTAACCAAGCCAACCCATGGTCATGGCGGACTGGGCAAAGAGAAAGATTAGGACAAGCCCGCACATATCGGTGAGTGTGGTCATGAGCAAGGGGGCACCCAGCGCAGGGTCCAACTCCATACGACGCAACGCCAACGGTATAAGTCCACCCAGGGTCACTGAGACCAGAGTATTCAGGAAAAAGGCCACACCTACAACCAGCCCCAACATGGGCATGGGAGGCTCATAGACAAAATAACTCACCAGAAAGGCGACCACGCCCAGAATCGAA
The DNA here is from genome assembly GCA_937895305.1 of uncultured bacterium. Taxonomy (GTDB): domain Bacteria; phylum Hydrogenedentota; class Hydrogenedentia; order Hydrogenedentales; family JAEUWI01; genus CALAXS01. The sequence continues at coordinate 2,591 of CALAXS010000456.1, read as the reverse complement.
CCAATCACCAGTCCATTCAACACCCCCACGGATATTTCCTTACCCCACACCCGCCTTACATCATGGGGCTGAATCAATCCCAGGGTCAGCTCGCGGATACTCACTGCTACGGCCTGATTACCGCTACAACCGCACATGTTCCCGATGACGGGGATGAAGAAAACCAACGCAGGAATCCCCTTGATGGTCCCTTCAAACAGAATGATAACACTGGCCGCCATAAGGCTGGGAATGATATTGACGGTCAACCAGAGCATACGCCGTGAAGTACGTTCCTTGAGGGGCATGGAGCGGATTTCTTCACCACCGATAATACCACCAAAACGCATGAGCGTCTTTTCATGGGCCTCGCCGATGGCTTCTTCCAAATCAGCACGGCGCACCACACCAATCATCTTGCCGGCATTGTTGGTAACTGGAACATTCCAGAAGGGATACCGTTCGAAAAAATCATCCAGCGCTGACAGCGACTCATCCACGGTTACATAGATTGGATTGGCGATCATGATTTCAGACAGGAACTTCCCCGATGGTGCCAGCAGGAGATCGCGCATACGAACCACACCGATTAAGGTGCCTCGCTCCGAGTACACATAGACATAATGAATACCATAGTCTGCGTAGGCTTCGTGGTGCTCCCGCAAATCCTGAATCACCCCGGCAACCGTTGCATCCTGGGGATACGAGACAAACTCGGTGACCATGATACCACCCGCCATATCATCGTCATACTGGAGCAGCTTCCGTGCATCCTGCGCTTCTTCCGGAGCCATTTCCTTGAGGATGGCTTCTGCATCACCCCGGGGCATTTCACCCAGTACGTCCGCACGGTGATCACTCTCCATCTCCTCCATAATGGGGGCAGCATCTTCTGCGTCCAGTTCTTCGATGATATCGGCCGCATGGGCATCCGTCAACTCTTCAATAAGATCAGCGGCATCTTCCGGATCCTGAAGCAGCAACAAATCACGGCGCTCATCGTCGGTGAGGCGTGTTAAGGCCCGGGCCACCTCATTGGGAGATAAGTCATCCAGGAAGGCTTGAAGGCGCGCAGCATCGCGTGCCTGCACCATTCCCTGGATTTCCTTCCAGGATTCCTGGATATCATAATCCGGCATCTCGTTGATACTCCAAGGGTTAGCAGACCACTGCGCAGTAGAATTCGAGGATAAAAGGGAAATCAGACAGGCCATACACTCCCCGTTGGTCCGAACGTTAGTGTAGCAAAGACCGGGTTGTTGATGGAACCCTGCCCTTTTGTTTATGGTCTAACAGTTTAACTTCTTGCATCAAGGGTGTTATACTGATTTGCTCATGGTATCATTGGCTGTTTTGATACCCGTGCTTGGAGAAATATATGAGTCTCAATCTGGCAGATTGTATTGCAATTTATGCTGCAAAAAATCCGGGTAAGGCTGCGGTCTTTATGGATAATATCCAGATGTCCTATTCCGAAGTGGACGGTGCTGCACAACGGGTCGCCAACATACTGGCCGCAAAGGGTATCGGATATGGTGACCGCGTCGCCATGATTCTTCCCAACACCCCCCACTTTCCCATTGTGTACTTTGGCATCCTCTACACAGGTGCGACAGTCGTCGCACTGAATCCACTGGCCAGTGAACACGAATTGAGCCATATCCTGGCTGATACCCAGGCCAAAGCCCTGTTCCTCTGGCAAGACTGTGTCCCAAACATCGGCAATGCGGTTGGAAATTCGCCAACCTGTGAGCATCTGGTGGTAGTAGAACCCAAGATGGAGCCTGAAGTGCCTGAATCGGGAGAATCCTTTGTCCTGCTTATGGCAGGCGCTTCCCCCAGTTTTGAGATGTATCAGACTATGGCCGATGATATTGCCGTAATACTCTACACTGCTGCGTCCGACGGCAAAGCCAAAGGTGCCCAGTTAACCCATTTCAATTTGTTTCAGAATGCTAACGTCATTGCAGAGCGCGTACTCAATTTTGATGAAAACGACGTCTGTATGTCAGTGCTCCCCCTGTTCCATGGTTTTGGTCAAACCGCTATGATGAATGCCTGTTTTATCGCAGGAGGCACCATAGCCCTCTTTCCGCGCTTTGATGCTGCTAAAGTATTCGATTGCATCGAAAAGCGCAAAGTGACCCGTCTCGCTGTCGTCCCCACCATGGTCCACTTCATGCTCCATTTTAAAAAGGGTATAAAGTTCGACCTCTCTTCCATCAAGACCTTTGTGGTCGGTGGTGCCGCCATGGATACAAAATTGCCTGCAGCCATTGCGGAACGCTTTGGTGTCGATATCGTACAAGGCTATGGACTCACTGAGACCAGCCCCGTGGTCAGCACCAACCGTAATGCCCTGGAAAATCGTCTTGGTTCCGTGGGTAAGGCCCTCTGGGGTTGCACCGCCGCAATCCGCAACGAAGACGGCAGCTTTGCCGGCCCCAATGAAGAAGGCGAAGTGGTCCTCAAAGGCCATAACATTATGACGGGGTACCTCAATGATCCTGAGGGAACGGCCAAGGTCATGCGGGATGGCTGGTTCCATACGGGCGACCTGGGCTACCTGGATGAGGATGGCTACATCTTCCTGACAGGGGTTAAAAAAGACC